>CAMNCH010000004.1 GCA_946534145.1 uncultured Lachnospiraceae bacterium | reverse complement strand
TTAATAGTAGGCGTCCGGCTATCGAGGGGATAAGCCGGGCGCTTTTTGTTGCGCCGATTTTCGACTGGCCCCGAGGGCCCCGCATATGTTTGTCCTCCGGACACGCTCCCGCTCCGTTCTTTGTTGTAACGGACACGTAAGCGGCTTGAGGGACATCCGCTAAGTGCCGACAAGTCGAAAGGGTCCGCAGAACAAACATATGCGGGACCCTCTTGAGTTTATCGGCACAACAAAATAATAGAAGAGGGAAAATGAGATTATTGATTCAGCTTGTTAATAAAGCAAGCGTTACTGTTGATGAAAAGGTTATAGGGAAGATTGATAAGGGGTATCTCGTTTTTTTAGGAGTATCTGACAGTGATACAAAAGAGATAGCGGATAAGATGCTTAAGAAGCTTGTGAACCTCAGGGTTTTTAAGGATGAGAACGATAAGACCAATCTGTCGATTAACGATGTGGGCGGGTCGGTTTTGATGGTGTCGCAGTTTACCCTTTATGCGGATGCGAGAAAGGGTAACCGGCCTTCTTTTACGGGGGCGGGGGCGCCTGAGCATGCTAAGGCTTTATATGAATATATGATATCCGAAGCAAGGGAGACCTATTCTTTGCACACCGAGACGGGAGAGTTCGGGGCGGATATGAAGGTTAATCTTGAAAATGACGGGCCGTTTACAATATGGCTTGATTCGGACGAAATACTTAAATAAAAGTTTTGGGAGGATTTTTTATGGACAAAGCATTCGTGGTGGGAGCCGTAAATGCATTTTTGACGGAGGAGCCCGGAGTTTATGCGATTGAAGGAAAGGCGACGGGTTTTGTGATGCCGGGTGAGCATCTTCTTTTGACGGACCCCGGAAGAGATACGGACAGAGTGCATCGCGTAACGGTTACCAAGGTAGGCCTTAGAAGAGGCAAAGAAGTTGAGCCTGTGAGCAAGGCCGGAGAGTGCAACCTTTTGGTATATTTTGAGTGCGAAGGTAAACTTAAGTTAAGAAACGGTATCGTGCTTCATTCGGAAAGCGCTACAGATCGTGAAGTTCGAAAGGCTTATGTGAATGTGCTTGGCAACGTGTTTGTGGCGGCAAGAGACCTTGACCTTAATGAGAAGGATTTTGGTGCCATGGAGCTTACCGACCTTGTGGAAATCTGGAGATGCTTCTGGCAGTACGCGTCCAACAAACACTTTGGGGACAGTGAAACCGACAAATACAAAGACAGACTCGAAGGCCTCATGAACGCTATGTGCGAAAAGATTTTTGAACTTGACGGTCTTAACATTATTTATTCCAAGCGCACCAATGAGCCCTTTATGTTTAACAATGTGCTTACCAAGGGCAAGGGCGCTTACTACTGCACCTTCCCCGACATAATTGTTGTGACGGAAGCGGACAAAGAAAGAGTTATGGAAAGCTTTGATCCCGAACTCTTTGAGGTAAGACATGTTTCCAAGGATAACATGGTTCCTTTCCTGGGCGGATGCTTCTACATTAACGGTGCCGCAGGAGTACGTTTTAACGATACCGATGCCAGAATTCCCGCAGAAACACTGGTGGAGAAGCCTTCCGACGAGGGAGACGAATACGGCATCAGCAACCCCGACTTTGTAAGATGGCTCCTTCTCATGAACCAGCTTACGGATGACGGAAGCTCCGACAATTCCGTTGCTTTCGGCATGTTCTCAAGCAAGATGGAGCAGGAGCTTGTTAAGGCCAAATTCTTAATTCCCGCCCAGCCCGAAGGAGAAGGCTTCAGAATAGCCGTTCAAAAGGGCAAAGGCGAGAAATCCGCAGCAAGACTTTACACCGACTGGGGCAAGCTTCGTATAGTTTACGACCCTACCTGGGCAGGCATTCTTCAGACGGTGGATGAGATAATCGAAAGCCATGACGTTATCATTAACGCAACAGGCGAAACTTCCAGAGCTTTATACCTTACAAAAGAAGACTACGAGCGCATCAAGGCAAGAGTATCTTCAAGCGGAGAATAAATCTTATGGCAAAAGAAATTGCGAAAGTAAAAAAATATGATGTGTTTGAAAGGGTTTTTAGCGGCAGGACCGACGGAAACCCTTTCGTCGATTATGATATTAAGGCTGTCTTCGAAAGCGATGGCGAAAGAAAGGAAGTAACCGGCTTCTACGACGGAGACGGCAATTACGTGATTCGTTTTATGCCTTCTTTTGAGGGAGAATATCGCTATACCGTAAGGGGTTCTTTTTCCGATACGGAATATACGGGCATCCTTAAGGTAACCCCTGCGGACCGTAACAATCACGGACCTGTGAGGGTCAGAAACCGGTTCCACTTTGCTTACGATGACGGAACGCCTTACTACAGTGTGGGTACCACCTGCTATGTGTGGGAACTTCGGGACGACAAACTGATAGATGAGACCCTTAAGAGCCTTAAAAAGGCGGGCTTTAACAAGATCCGCTTCTGCATATTCCCGAAACACTATGTTTACAATCTTGATGAGCCCAGGTCATATCCTTTTGAGGGCACTCCTGTGGGAAGCTACCTTCTTACTCCCGAGAATTTCATGGAGTACGATTACCGCACCACCGGCAATAACTGGGACTTTGAGAGGTTCAATCCGGGACATTTCAGACACATAGAAAAGTGCATCAGGGCGCTAAAAAAGATAGGTGTGGAGGCGGACCTTATCGTGTTCCACCCTTATGACAGATGGGGATTCTCCAACCTTGAGAGAAATGTGGAAATCCGTTATATGAACTACATCATTAACCGTTTTTCCGCTTTTTCCAACGTATGGTGGTCCATGGCCAACGAATTCGACATTCTTCCCAACAGAGACGATTCGGTGTGGGATTTTTACGGCAATTTCTTTCTCGAGCACGATCCCTACAATCATTTGAGGTCCATTCACAACTGCTTAAGGCTCTTTGACCATAACGCATCCTGGATTACGCATGTAAGTTATCAGCGCATGGATTTGTACAAGACCGCCGAGGACACGGACGGACTCCGCGAGCGCTATCAAAAGCCCGTGGTATTGGACGAGATAGCCTACGAAGGCAATATTCAGTGCGGCTGGGGCGATATTACCGGCGAAGAAATGGTAAGACGTTTCTGGGAGGGCGCAATGCGAGGCGGTTATCCCGGTCACGGAGAAACGTTCCTTGACAAAGAAGGCATTCTTTGGTGGTCTCACGGCGGCAAGCTTAAGGGCGAAAGCTGGAAGAGGGTTAAGTTCTTAAGAAGTATCCTAAACGACACTCCCGGACTCGGACTTAAGAAAGTAAGAGCCGAATGGGACTGTGTCACTGCCGTTTGCGAGGATGATGCCTTTGAAGAGGAGACTGGTTACCGCATCGATTATTTCAGCTTCATGCGCCCCGGTTTCAGAGAGTTTAACATGAAAGACGGCTGCGACTACACGGTTGAGGTTATCGATACCTGGAACATGACCCTTACCAAAGCGGGAACCTTTAACGGCAAGTTTAAGATTGAACTTCCGGGAAGACCTTACATGGCAATAAGACTAAAAAAAGCAAAATTTTAAAGATTTGTTTAAATTGACAGATAATTTATTGACTATGCCTTTTGTTGTGGTAAAATAGTTATATCAAAGGACAGGTACACAGTTCCTGAAGTGGGGTAAGACTTAATTTACTGGAGGGCAAAACATGGAACAACGCGTGCAGTACATCTATTCTAAGAAGTTCCCGGAGATTAAAATGAGAGTTATTCCCGGACACTTTGTAACGTCCCACTCCCACATTAACTATTATGTGGATCTGACCATGACAAGGTACAGAGAGAGCGAGGCCAAAGCGGTAGCCAAAGCCATCGCGTCCAAGTACTCAGCCAATACCATCGTAGACACCATCGTTTGTATGGACGGCTGCGAGGTTATAGGTGCTTATCTTGCGGATGAGTTTACCAAGGCCGGCATTATTTCCATGAATGCTCACAAGACTATTTACGTGGTAAGCCCGGAGTTTAACTCAACGGGACAGATTATTTTCAGACAGAACCTTGTGCCCATGATTCAGGGCAAGAATGTGTTCCTGTTACTTGCTTCCACCACCACGGGCATGACCCTGCACAGGTGCCTTGAATGCATCAATTATTACGGCGGTCATGTTTCGGGCATTACCTCAATATTCAGCCTTATCAATTCCATATGCGGGATACATGTTTCCTCGCTTTTTAAGGCCGGAGACTTGCCGGATTACAAGGTTTACAGTCATGAGGACTGCCCTCTTTGCAGGGACAAGGTGCCGATTGATGCCTTTGTAAACGGTTACGGATATTCGGAACTTAAATAACGCTCAATAAACGGAGCCGCGCAGATTATTCTGTGGCGGCTTCTTTTGCGTTAAGGGGGAAAAAAGAAAATATCACGAAAAATCAACCATTTCACGACACTTTAAGTTGATTTCTGACAATTTTGGTAGTAAAATATATTCACATTGGTGTATGGGTTCAACAGGTTTTTGTGGTGAACCAATGAGAAAGTATGAAGCGCATCGTAAAAGCGAAGATGCTTTAAGAAGAAGCATTGACGTGATATATCGGGAAAAAGATACGGATGCGGCCGTTGAAAGAGTTCTTTCGATAGCGGCGCGTTTTTATAATGCCGACAGATGCTATCTCTACGAGTATTTTGAAGACGAAACCTGTTACAAAAACACCTATGGGTGGAACCGCGACGGCGTAAGCCCCATCGACAAGACCATGACCTATTCCGAAGACACCATCAATTCCTGGCTGGAAGACTACGGCAAAGAAGGCGAAGTGTGGATAGCATCGGTTGAAGACGAGATTAAAGACGGTTCCGTTTACAATACTTTACTGGCTCAAAAGGTCGAAAGTATTATTTTCTGTCCCGTCAGAAACGGCAAAAGCGTCATGGGCTTTTTAGGCCTTGACAATCCCAAGAAAGCCGTGGATGACAGGTTCTTACTTCGTTCCCTTTCGGTTATTATCTACAGTGAAATAGCAAGAAGAAGACAGGCCCGTCTCCAGGAGAGAGAGGCCGAAAAACAAAAGCGCCAGTTAGAGCTTGATAAGTCCATTATTGAGGTCCTGGCCAATGAATATTCTTCTGCTTTTTATGTTGATTTGGATACGGATTCTTTGACTCCCATTCGTACGGATGCGGCCATGGAGGCTCACTTCGGAGAGTTTTTCAAGAGTAAAATCGGCTATTCTCCCGCCTACAGAATATATGTAAATACCGTGGTTCAGGAGGACGACAGAGAGGATTTGTTCTTTGCCGGAAGCGTGACCCATCTCAGGGAAGCCCTTCGCGAAAACAGCCTTGTGATTAAGCGCTACAGATGTCTTATTAACGGCTCCGAGGAAATATTTGAGGCCAAGGCCGTTAAGGTGGGTAATGTCAATCAGCGTCCAAAGATTGTGGTTATCGGTATAGCGAACCGCGAGCTTGAGACAAGAGAAGAGCAGAACAGAAGAATCGAACTTATAGAGGCCAATAAGCGGGCTGAGGAAGCAAGCAAGGCCAAGAGCACCTTTCTTTTTAACATGAGCCATGATATCAGGACTCCCATGAATGCCATCATCGGCTATACCGACATGGCCGAGGCCAGCAAGGGCGACGAGGCCAAAAGAAACGACTGCCTTAAAAAGGTTAAAATAGCCAGTCATCAGCTTTTAAGTCTTGTCAACGACGTGCTTGATATGGCGAGAATCGAAAACGGCAAGATAGCCATTGAAGAGACGCCCAACGATATTAAGATTGCCACCACCAATACATTCCAGTTTTCCAAGCCCAGTGCGGACGTAAGAGACCTTCAGATGACGGTGGAGTACCGGGACGTGGAGCACAATATGGTGTTCTGCGATGTGCCGAGACTTAACAGAATATTTACGAATATCATAAGTAACTCCATTAAATACACCAAACCCGGAGGAAGGGTCAGCTTCATAGTGGAGGAACTTCCCGGCAAGCGGCTTGGATATGCAAGGTTTAAGTTTACCGTTACCGATACGGGAATCGGTATGAGCGAGGATTTCGTCAAGCATATTTTCGAATCCTTCTCAAGAGAACGCTCCAGTACCGCAAGCGGTGTGGAGGGCGCCGGCCTCGGAATGGCCATTACCAAGGAACTGGTGGACATGATGGGCGGCACCATAGACATTAAGAGTGAGCTTGGAGTGGGAACCATAGTATCCGTAAGAATTGATTTCAGAATCGCCGAAAATGTGGCGGAGGCTCAGGAGGAAGAAGACTTGGGATACGACAAGGGTCTCGAGTTTAAGCGCGTTCTTTTGGCAGAAGATAACGACATGAACCGTGAGATAGCCAAGCACATTTTGGAGAGCAGAGGTCTCATAGTGGAGGAAGCCAACGACGGTTCCGTTGCGGTGGAAATGGTGCTTCAGAAATCCCCCGATTACTACGATTACGTGCTCATGGACGTTCAGATGCCTTACATGGACGGCTACAAAGCTACCGGTGCCATCAGAAGTTTTGCGGACTCCAAGTACTCGAAACTTCCCATTATCGCCATGACCGCCAATGCCTTTGAAGAGGATAAAAAGAAAGCCCTCATGGCCGGCATGGACGCTCATCTTGCCAAGCCCATTAACGTTAAAGACCTATTCAGAACGCTTCAGCGTTTTGCGTAAATAAAAAAGACAGTGAGGAAGCGATGAATGTTTAAAAAGAAATGGTTCAAGAGGTTATGTATTGTTTTGGGCGCTTTGGTGGCGCTGTATCTTATTCTTTTTGTGATTAATGTTTTCTGTAACTTAAGTCTCAGAAAGTATATTAAGACCTTCGACCCCGTGAAGTATTCGGCGGACAGAATCGTTCCCGTCAAAGAAGACGGCTACATGACCATTACCACCGACAAAGACCTTCGTATCATGCACATTACGGATATCCATTTAGGCGGCGGCTTCTGGACATACAAAAACGACAAAAAAACAATTTACGAGCTTATTACCATGCTTCAGGCGGAAGCCCCCGACATTGTTATATGCGGAGGTGACAACACTTACTGCCTGATTCCCCCCGGATACAACGGAAGCGGAACCTTCAACAATAAGATGGTGGCCAAGACCTTCATAGATATCTTCGACCACGAGCAGGTTTATTTTACCACCGTATTCGGCAACCACGACACCGAAGCCATGGACTACGCAAGCAGACAGGACATAGGCGATTTGTATGCAAGCGACTATTCGGAGTACTGCTTCTTTGAAGAGGATTTCTCCGATGAAGGCGGCAAGCCCATTCCCAGTGTCAGCAACCAGTTCATACGCGTTAAAAACACCAAGGGCGAGATTGTTAAGCTCATAATGCTCATTGACTCCAATGACTACGTGGACAAATCCTTTATGGCAACGGTTAAAGGCAAATACGATGTCATCCACGATGCTCAGGTTGATTGGGCAGCGGACACCATTAAGACTATGTCCAAAGAAGCAGGCCTTCCCGACGGAGAATACTTAAAAACCCTTACTTTCCTGCATATTCCCATCGGCGAGTACAGAACCGCCCTTGACGAACTCATCGAAGAAGTGAAGGACGATAAAGGAAACATCGTCGAATTCAAACAGAAAGCGGACCATGGCAACACCGAATTCATAAGTGGCGGCTGGGACGAAAAGGTTTGTTACGGCGGACTTCACAGAACGGATACAACCCCCGACAAGCTCGACAAATTCTTTGAAGTTCTCTGCGAGGACATGGGTGCCGTCGAAGCCATATTCTGCGGACACGACCACGTAAACAACGCAGTGGTCAAATACAAAGGCGTAATTCTTTCCTACGGCTACTCCGTGGACAACGAAGCCTACGGCGACAAGATAATGCACTCGGGCCTCCAGCGCGGCGCAGTGGTAGTTACCTTAAAGCCTGACGGAAGCTTCGACATCAACCACAAAAACGCTTATCTTGATTACGGCGTAGATCCTGCGAAATTTACGGACATATACTTGGACAAGCAGCTGTATCCCGATGATTACAGAACGGTTAAATAGTGAATAAGCGTGCCGGAGGCGATAGCCTCCGGTTTTTTTTTGCCCGATTCTTTGACGAAAACCGTGGTTATGCTATACTCTCTTTGTCGGGCTTAATTTTGCCGCTGCCTATAAGCGCACCGACCGGCATTTAAGCGGCTGATAACTAATAGGAGAAGGGAATGTATATGAGTAAGATTTTTGATGAATTTAAAGAATACATTGAGGAAACCAATAACCTGGATCATGCCTCAACTCTTTTATACTGGGACATGGAGACATCTATGCCTGCGGAAGGCTTTAAAGGACATTCCGATGCCCTTGCATATCTTTCCACCGAGACATTTAAGCGCAGCACCTCAGAGAAGATGGGCGATTTTCTTGAGAAACTGTCTGCCAAAGAAGAATTCGATGCCCTCGATTCGGACTGGCAATACATAGTCAGGGAAATGAAGAAAAACTATGACGAGGACAAGCGCATTCCCGCCGATTTCTACAAAGAATACATAGTGGCTCAGAACGAATCCGGAGTGGCCTGGCAGGAAGCCAAGAAAAAGAATGACTTTTCGATTTTTGCGCCCCACCTTGAAAAGATGATTAAGATGACCGCACAGATGGCCGAGTACAAAAAGCCCGGCATGGACGTATACGACGCGCTCCTTAATCAGTACGAGGAAGGCATGGACTCTGCTACTTACGACAGAGTGTTTAACAGCTTAAAGGAAGGACTTCTGCCTCTTCTTAATAAGATATTGGCGGCCAAGCCCTTTGACGACTCCAAGTTCAAACAAAAGTACGATATATCGTCGGAGAAAGCAGTTGAGAAGTTTTTGCTTGATTATATAGGATTTTCTTTTGACAAGGGCTGCACCGGCGAGACCGAGCATCCGTTTACGCTTAACTTTAATTCCAAGGATGTGCGTGTTTCCAACCATTTTGGTGAGGACGATGCCATCGATCCCATGTTTTCTGCTATCCACGAGGGCGGACATGCGATTTTTGAGCAGAACGTAGCCGAGAAGCTTGACGGTACTGCAGGAGGTTCCTGCGAATATCTGGGTCTTCACGAGAGCCAGTCAAGATTTTATGAAAATATCCTCGGCAGAAACATTAATTTCTGGAAGCCCATCTATTCAAAGATTCAGGAGCTTCAGCCCGAGTTTAAGGATATTACCCTTGAGGAGTTCTACAGATACATTAACAGTGTCAGGAATTCTTTGATTCGTACCAGCGCCGACGAGGTTACTTACTGTCTCCACGTTATCGTGCGTTACGAAATTGAAAAAGAAATCTTCAGAAACCACGTGCCCGTATCCGAACTTCCCGCACTTTGGAACAAGAAGATGGAAGAGTACCTTCACATTACTCCGCCCACCGATTCCGAGGGCATTCTTCAGGACATGCACTGGAGCGACGGAAGCTTCGGTTACTTCCCCACATACCTTCTCGGCACCATTTATGACGGTATGTACATTGAGGCAATCGAGAAGGACCTGGGGTCCATTGACAAGGTTCTGGAAGAAGGCCGCATCAAGGACATCACAAAGTGGCTTAATGAGAAGATTCACAGGTTCGGCAGCACCAGAAAGCCCGGAGAAGTAATTCAGGCAGTCTGCGGTCGCGAAGTCAGCGCCGAGCCTATACTTAAGTATTTCAAAGAAAAATACACTCAGATTTATAATTTATAAAGAAAGTTGGATTAGGATATGGAAAGAGAACATTTGGGGAGCAGATTGGGGTTCATTCTGCTTAGCGCCGGCTGCGCCATAGGACTTGGCAACGTCTACAGATTTCCCATGAAGGTGGGCCAGTACGGCGGAGGCGCTTTTGTGCTTGTGTACGTGCTTTGCCTGATTTTCCTGGGACTTCCGGTTATGGTAATGGAGTTTTCTTTGGGCCGTGCGGCTCAGACGAGTCCGGTATATATTTACAAGACTCTGACACCGGAGAAAAAAGGCTGGAACATTCACGGATTCTTAACGCCTTTTGGCAATATTTTGCTTATGATGTTTTATACCACCATCGCCGGATGGATATTAAGATATTTCTTTAAATCCGCGGCAGGTGCGTTTAACGGCATGGATTCGGAGGCAGTAACGGGCGAATTTCTCGGCATGCTTTCGGACCCTTGGATGATGCTTTTGTTTACGGCTGTCATAGCGTTTCTGGCCTGTCTTGTGTGCTCTTTCAGCCTTCAGAAGGGTCTTGAGAGAATCACCAAGTACATGATGGTGGCGCTGCTTCTTTTGATGGTGGCGCTGGCTGTATACGGTCTTACCCTTGACGGGGCAAAAGAAGGCATCAGATTCTACCTTGAGCCCGACTTTTCCAAGATTAACGCAAAAGTGGTGTCCGAGGCCATGAACCAGGCTTTCTTTACCCTTAGCCTCGGTATCGGTTCCATGGCGATATTCGGAAGCTATCTCGGCAAAGAAAGATCTCTTACCGGCGAGTCCGTGAGCATCATTATTCTGGATACTTTTGTGGCGCTGACTGCGGGACTTATTATTTTTCCCGCCTGCTTTTCCTTCGGAATCGAGCCTAACGAGGGTGCGGGACTGCTGTTCTTAACCCTTCCCAACGTATTTAACAATATCCCGGGCGGAAGATTCTTTGGGGCCCTTTTCTTTGTATTTATGACCTTTGCGGCTTTTTCCACCGTTCTTGCGGTTTACGAAAATATTATTGCCTGCGGCTCGGAAGTATTTAAGTGGTCGCGCAAGAAAACCGCATGGATAGTGTGCATAATGATGATTGTGCTTAATGTGCCTTTTATCCTTGGCAACAACGTTTGGTCAGGCTTCCATGCATTCGGTATTGAGGGCAAGGACGTGTCCGACCTTGAGGATTTCTTTGTATCGACGCTCATGTTGCCCCTCGGTTCGTTAACTTACGTGTTGTACTGTACCCGTAAGTGGGGCTGGGGCTTTAAAAACTTTACGGAGGAAGCCAATGCCGGCAAGGGCCTTAAGTTCCCCATGTGGATGAAGGGATACGTAACTTACGTGCTTCCCGTAATAATTTTGGTAGTGTTTGTGCTGGGTATTATTTCTTACTTTGGCATAGGCCGATAAAGAGGTTTTATGAAGAATCTTATTTTTGATATTGACGGAACTTTATGGAACACCACAGGAGTGGTGGCGGGCGCCTGGAACAGGGCTGTCCGTGAAAAAAACGTGCCTGAACTTGAGAAGCTTTACATTACTGCCGAGATGCTTCAAAAAGAATTCGGCAAGCCCATGGACGTTATCGCCGACGATTTGTTTGGGGATATCGATGCAGGGGTTAAGGCGGAACTTCTTTCTTTGTGCTGCATATACGAGCATGATGCTATCGCGGAGTGCACCGACGACTTAAGATATGAGGGCATGACTGAGACCTTAACAGCTCTGGCCAAAGAACATAATCTTTACATAGTCAGTAACTGCCAGGACGGCTACATCGAGCTGGTGATGGAAAAGACGGGCTTAACCGACTTTATAAAGGACTTTGAGTGCTTCGGCCATACCGGACTTCAGAAGGATGAAAACATTCGTCTTGTGATGGAGCGTAACGGAATAGCCGACGATGATGTGGTCTATATCGGTGATACTTTCGGAGACTACACCGCCACCAAAAAGGCGGGCATTAAGTTTGTTTTTGCGGGCTACGGCTTTGGAGAAGTGGAAGCGCCGGACTATAGGATTGAGCGTATCGGAGAGCTTCTTACACTGTTCTAGGCTTACTATTTGTTAATTGCGGTCGACTACAATTTTCTTTGTCGGGTAGAAACCCAAGAAAGGAAAAATATGAGCGATCTTGAGAATTTACAGGCCCTTAAGAAAATGCTTGAGAGAAAGGACGAAGAAGAAACAGCGTCCAAAACTCAGAAGGAGCAGCAGTTTATAGCCGATGCCACAAAGGCATACCTCGGACATGATGCGCCGGTTTCGGGTATTCAGGCTTATATGCCCGAAGAGATGATTGCTTTTTTGAACCTTCCCACGGCAGAAGTGCAGAGGCGCATGGGCGGCATCTGGTGTGAGATGGATTTCGGTGAGTTTGACACTTTCTGTTATCACATGAAGCAAAAAATCCAAAAGTCTCAGATGCTTCTTGACTGGAAGTCATAAACATTATAAAATCTTAATGATTCATGAGGGAGTAGCAGGCGGGCAACCGTAGGAAGTCACCATCACGATCGCAAGATCTGGCATACTTTAAATTGCAAGACTCATGTATAGCGGTATCACTATACATGGGACGATTATGAATTTTACCGGGTATAGTGCGCTATACCCGATTTTTTATATTCCAAAGGAGAGAAAAATGGTAACGGCACTTATTATTTTTGTACTTATGTATGTGGGAATGCTGGCGCTTTCCAAGTGGAGAGTGTGGTTTGCCCTCGGCGGAGCGGTAGCCATGGTGGTAACCGGTGTTTTATCCGTCACCGCAGTTCCTACGGCCATTAACTGGAACGTAATCATGATGATTACGGGTACCATGGGCCTTGTAACACTCTTTATTGAAACCGGTATGCCAGCAAGACTTGCGGACTTAATGCTTAAGAAGATGCCAAATGCATGTGCGGCGATTATTGCTTTGTGTGTATTTTCGGGCTTGGTTTCTGCGTTTGTGGACAACGTGGCAACGGTTCTTATGGTAGCGCCTGTGGGCCTTGCGATTTGTAAGAAATTAAACATTAATCCCGTTCCCGTAATTATATCCATTGCAGTATCCTCTAACCTTCAGGGCGCAGCTACCCTGGTGGGTGATACCACGTCGATTCTTCTCGGCGGATATGCGGGTATGAGCTTTATAGACTTCCTGTTCTGGCAGGGCAAATTCTCCATTTTCTGGGCAGTTGAGCTCGGAGCTTTGGGAACAGTTGTTATTCTTTATTTTATCTTCAGAAAGCAGAAGCAGCCTGTTACGGCAGAACGTCTTACACCCGTAACCGACCATGTTCCCGGCATCATGCTGGTGCTTGTGGTAGTGTGCCTCATTATTGCTTCTTTCTTTGAGATACCTGTTATCGATGATATTAAGAACGGACTTATCTGCATGTCTTTGTTTATCATCGAACTTGTGCGCAATATGCTGTCAAGAAAGAGCACTGCTCCTTTAAAACTTGTGCTCAAGGAGATGGACTACCAGACACTGTTAATGCTGTGCGGTCTCTTTACCGTAATCGCAGGTATTACAGAGGCGGGTATCATCGACAAGATTGCGGACTGGTTCTCGGGTCTTGGAAACGGAAACATTTTCGTGCTCTACACTATTATTGTATTCGGTTCTGTGCTGATTTCCGCTTTTGTAGACAATATTCCTTACGTTGCTGCCATGCTTCCTGTTGTGCAGGGCATTTCCATTAAGCTTGGTATCAACCCGGTTGTATTGTATTTCGGATTGTTAACCGGCGCCACTTTGGGTGGCAACATTACACCTTTCGGCGCATCCGCCAACGTTGCCGGCATCGGTATCCTCAAGAAGGAAGGCTACACGGTTAAGAACTCTGACTTCTTTAAAATCGGTATACCCTTTACATTTACAGCTGTTATAATCGGTTATGCGTTTATATGGCTTGTGTGGTCATAAGAATTACAGATGGCTTTAGAGATTTTGGCTCCGCTTCGGCGGAGCTTTTTTTGCTTAGAGTGTGAGGCTCGTCTAAAAAAGTAAAATTGGAATGATATTAGTCATTCTTTTTAGGGTGCGTTTGGGAGTGGGATGGTTAATACGTAAGAATTAATTGCTTTTTAGATATCATTTACAGAGAAGCATTTTGCGGGGGATGGGTAAAAGTCCTTTTTTTAGTAGCAGTTAGATATCGACCTTTGAGTTATGTAAACTGCATTCCCGAAAACCGATTATACTTATCGGCTGAGGGATGCCTAAAAATGCGCGATTTACAGGCTTTTACCTGTTCTTTCTTTTTCCGTGGTATTAAAAGATGTCTAAAAGAGGCAAAAGGGGAAAAAGTTACCGGTCTCTAAAAAAGAGACCGGTTATGAATCGGAGAAGAGAGGAGAGGAAGAGTGTTTTGAGAATGCTGCCGGGGGCAAAAAAATGGGGGCAATAGATAACAATTCATAATGAGCAGTTTTATCTATTGTTTTTGATGCATTAAGCTGTCGGGTGATGGATAAAAAAGAAAAAGGCTCAAAATTATCTATCGGTATAAGAGAAAAAACGAGAATAGTGTTTGAACAAAGCCCGGAGAAGATAACTATTAAATAGATAATCAGCTGCAAAAAAGTTTTTTATCTATTGTCACTTTTTTTGACCGGTGAAAAACAATAGATAAAAATAAAGAATCTGAGATTATATTACTTGCCCGGAAAAAAGCGATGCAAAAGCAATAGATAAAAGCGTCTGATTCGCGAGAATTATCCAACATTAACCAGAGGGAGAGGGTATAAATAAAACTCAAATCTAAAAAAATCATAAAAACCTCAAATACCCCTTGCACTTTAATCACAAACACATTATAACTGTATATGTGAATGAGTTAGCACTCGGGATTACAGAGTGCTAACAATATAAATCAGGAGGCGAAGTCATGAAGTTAACACCACTTAACGACAGAGTCGTTTTAAAGCAGTTGGTTGCTGAAGAGACCACAAAGTCCGGCATTGTTTTGCCCGGTCAGAATAAGGAGAAGCCCCAGCAGGCGGAAGTTGTTGCTGTAGGCCCCGGCACAGAAGAAGTTAAGATGCAGGTTAAGGTGGGAGACAAGGTTATTTATTCCAAGTACTCAGGCACCGAAGTTAAACTTGACGAAGAAGAATACATCATTTGCAAGCAGGACGATATTCTTGCTGTAATTGAATAATTGGGAGGGTATTAAAATGGCTAAAGAAATAAAGTACGGAGCCGACGCAAGACAGGCTCTCGAAGCAGGCGTTAACAAGCTTGCGGATACAGTTAGGGTTACACTCGGACCCAAGGGAAGAAACGTAGTTCTTGATAAGTCCTACGGCGCACCCCTTATTACCAACGACGGTGTTACAATCGCCAAAGAAATCGAGCTTGAAGACCCTTTTGAAAACATGGGCGCTCAGCTTGTTAAAGAAGTTGCTACCAAGACCAACGACGTAGCAGGTGACGGTACCACAACCGCTACGGTTCTTGCACAGGCTATGATTAACGAAGGCATGAAGAACCTTGCAGCAGGCGCTAACCCCATCGTACTTCGAAAAGGTATGAAGAAGGCTACCGACAAGGCTGTTGAAGCCATCAAGAACATGAGCCAGAAGGTTAACGGAAGCGAGCACATCGCAAGAGTTGCAGCTATTTCCGCAGGAGATGACAAGGTAGGCGAGATGGTAGCCAAGGCTATGGAAACAGTTTCCGGCGACGGCGTTATTACAATCGAAGAGAGCAAGACCATGGAAACCGAACTCGAACTTGTCAAAGGTATGCAGTTCGACAGAGGCTACATTTCAGCATACATGGCAACAGATATGGATAAGATGGAAGCAGTTCTTGACGATCCTTACATCCTTATCACAGACAAGAAGATCAGTAACATTCAGGAGATTCTTCCTTTACTTGAGCAGATTGTTCAGTCCGGCTCCAAGCTTTTAATCGTAGCCGAAGACGTTGAAGGCGAAGCTCTTACCACATTAATCGTTAACAAACTTCGCGGTACCTTCAATGTAGTAGCAGTTAAGGCTCCCGGCTACGGCGACAGAAGAAAGCAGATGCTTGAGGACATCGCAGTTCTTACAGGCGGACAGGTTATTTCTTCCGAACTCGGCCTTGAGTTAAAAGAAGCTACACTTGACATGCTCGGCCGTGCTAAGTCCGTTAAGGTACAGAAAGAAACCACCGTTATCGTTGACGGTTGCGGCGACAAGGCTGCAGTTTCTGCACGTATCAACCAGATTAAAGGTCAGATTGAGACCACCACTTCAGACTTCGACAGAGAGAAGCTCCAGGAAAGACTTGCAAAGCTCTCCGGCGGTGTTGCAGTTATCCGCGTAGGTGCTGCTACCGAAACCGAGATGAAGGAAGCCAAGCTTCGTATGGAAGACGCTCTTGCAGCTACCCGTGCGGCAGTAGAAGAAGGTATCATCTGCGGCGGCGGTTCCGCATACATCCACGCATCCAAAGAAGTATCCAAGCTTGCAGATTCTCTTGAAGGCGACGAGAAGACCGGCGCCAACATCGTATTAAAGGCTATGGAAGCACCTCTTTACCATATCGCTTACAACGCAGGACTTGAGGGTTCCGTAATCATTAACAAGGTTAAAGAATCCGCAGTTGGCGTAGGCTTTGACGCATACAAAGAAGAGTATGTTGACATGGTTAAGGCAGGTATTCTCGATCCCGCTAAGGTAACCAGAACCGCTCTTCAGAATGCAACATCAGTAGCAAGCACCTTCTTAACCACAGAATCTGCAGTAGCTACCATCAAGGAGCCCCAGCCTCCCATGCCCGCAGGCGGCGGAATGGGCGGAATGTACTAAACCGCATATAGTCAGAAATACAGGCACTTGTCTTAATAAAAAGGCAAGTGCCTTTTATTTTCATAAGAAAATCAACAATTCATAACATTTGTGTTGAAATATTATGTAAATCAGATTATAATGAAAACAGCCAAAAAAGGTGAAAAAGGGGCACCCGGCGTTAAGACTTCTTAGCGCTATGCCTCTGTTTTTTTGCGCAAAAATATAATCTTTGGGGTGAATGGTTATGAAAAATCTTAAAATCGGTTTCAAACTCTTTTTTATCGTTATACCGCTTGAAATACTTTTGATTCTTTCACTTGTAGTTCTGGGAATCAATATCAGAAAAGCAGTAAACAATTCAAAGGCGGTTTACTACGACACTCTTTACAACGTCAATCACAATCTTCTTTCGGCAGACAGGGAAATTTACAGAGCGCAGCTTTCTTTTACCAGATATATCGAGACGCAAAGCGCCGAAAGAGCGCAAATGGACGAGTACTACGAAAGTGTGGCGGCATGCCTTGAATATGCCGAAAAGGCTACAGAGATAGCATCCCTTGACAACTCTTTGTATAAAGAAACCTTAGTGGACGGGGTCGATTTTGAGGGAGCTTTTACAGCGTTTTCCGAGAATCTTGTGGCGTACAAGGGTTCTTATGTGATGGAATTTCACATCGGTGACGTAACCAGGCAAAAGCAAAGCTTTGATACGGCCAGAGCGTCCCTTGCAAGACTTCAAAGTATTACCGAAACCTGGGCTTTAAAGCAGGGTGACATCATGTCGCAGGGAATCGATGCGCAGATTAAAATGATAAGTCTTGTGTATATAGCGGTTATTGTATTAATGTCACTTGCGGTATTTGCTGTTTCGCACGGAATCGGAAAAGGCATCAGAAAGACCAAAGAACGCCTGGACATTCTTGCCACAAACGACCTTACCACGGAGGTTCCCGACACCAAGGCCAAAGACGAAGTGGGCCAGATGACCAGGTCCTTTAAAAAGATGCAGAACAATTTAAAGGAAGTTGTTTCCGTTCTTTATGCGCAGTCGGATGAACTGGCCGGCTCATGCGAAGAACTGAGTGCGGCAACAAATGAGACTTCCGCCAGCATGGAAACCATCAATTCCGCTGCGGGAGAGCTTGCCAAAACAGCTACGCAGACTGCTTCAGAAGTGGAAGCTATAGCATCTGATATGACAAGACTTACAGAGGTTATGGGCAGATCCGAAGAATCTACACAATCAATTACCGATGCAAGCAACGAGATAGATCGCGCCACAAAAGAAGGCATGGATAAGGTTGAGAGCCTTATAGACATTAACAGACAATGCATGGAAGCCTTCGACAATATTTTTGCAGGCATATCTTCAATTGAAGAAAGTTCGGCCCGCATCAATAAGGTTTCTGAACTGATTTCTTCCATAGCGGCACAGACCAACCTTCTTTCACTGAACGCTAGTATCGAAGCGGCGAGAGCCGGTGAATACGGAAGAGGCTTTAACGTTGTGGCCGAAGAAATCAGAAAGCTTTCTGACCAGTCGGCTGAGAACGTCAATACCATAAACAGACTTTTGGAAGAACTTAACAATAACACTGCCGAAGCAACCTTCCAGTCCGAACGGGTCAAAGAATACGTTGAGAGACAAAACGTAAGCGTTGAAGAAACAAAGGGAAGCTTTGAGGGAATAGTCAAGACCATTGAAGCGGTTGAAGATGCGGTAGAAGGCCTTAATGAAGTGAATAAAGAACTTGCAGGCGGCTTTGAGAATATTAGCGGTCTTGTGGAGGGACTTTCCGCAGCATCCGAAGAAAATGCGGCTACGGCTGAGGAACTTTCCGCAACAGCCGAAATGGTGGCAAAGAACATGCAGACCCTTAACGAAACCCAGACGCAGATTGACAATGCGGCAGTCAAACTGGCGGAAATCGTTAAAAACTTCAAGGTAGGGGCATAAAGCTAAATTAATAAGGGCACCGATGAATTTATGTCGGTGCTCTTTTGTGTTATAATACCTCCATGAGCGTTAAGATAAGGGGAATTATCAAAAGAACATCGGTATTATTCTTAGGAGCAGCCATGCTCCTTCTTTGTGCGTGCGAAAAAAGCGGGGACAAGTCTGTGGCCGCCAAAATTGCGGAAGAGTACAATGTTTCCCACGAAAAACAGCTTATAGTCTATACATCTCACAAGGAAGAGGTGTATCTTCCCATAATTCTTGAATTTGAAAACCGCACCGGCATCTGGGTGGAGATTCACGCAGGCGGCACCACCGAAATGTTTAAAGAGGTGCGAGAAGCCTCGGAAGAAGGACGCTGCGACATAATGTTCGGAGGCGGTATAGAGTCTTTTGCGGCGGCGAGGGACCTTTTTATGCCTTATGAGGTTAACGGTCGTGAGAACCTTGACCCCTCTTATCTTTCAAGTGACAATCTCTGGACTCCTTTCACGGAGCTTCCCCTTGTTTTTATATACAACAGTAAACTGGTGCCCGAGGAAGAGGCGCCTAAGTCCTGGCAGGACTTGCTAAGCGATAAGTGGAAAGGGCAGATTGCTTTTGCCGACCTTCACAATTCAGGTACCAGCTATACCATTCTCTCGACCCTTTCCCAGATAGCGGGGGAGGATAGGCTTAAGGACTTTATGGAGGGCCTTAAGGGCAACGTTCTTTCTTCGTCGGGAGAGATAGTTGCGGATGTTTCAAACGGCACATTCCTTGTGGGGGTGACGCTTGAAGAAACGGCCAAAAAAAGCGTGCTGGCAGGCTACGACATTGTGGTGGTCTATCCCGAGGAAGGTACCACTTCGGTGCCCGACGGCTGCGCCATGGTCAAAAATGCGCCCCACAGCTATAACGCAGGCAAATTCATAGATTTCGTAACCGGTTACGATACGCAGAAATATGCAATGGACCGCTTCTTAAGGCGGCCGGTTCGCACGGATATTGCCCTTTCGGAGGGCTTTGAAGCACTCACACAGATTGATTTTGACATAGAGAAATCTGCCAAAGAAGAAGAGTCGGTCTTTGCCCTCTGGGACAGCATTATCGGGAAGGAGGGTGAATAGAATGAGCTTTCTTAAGCACTCTTTCAAAAGAAGAATCTTCTTTATCATCCTTTCCGTAACCCTGGCGCTGGTAGTATGCGGAGGAATCTTAACAATACAGGGTTTCCAGGCCCGTATAAAGGCCGATCATCAAAAAGAAGACTTAAACCGCGAAGAGGTTATCGGCAAAAGAATAGAAGATTTGTTAAGCTTATCGGACAGCGTCCTTGACAAAATCTGTGAAAGCGATGTCCTTACAAATGCCCTGCTTCCGGGACCCAAGAATGCCCTTGATATCTATTCGACTCTGTATGAAGTGACAGCGGATATCAGGGATTTTGCGGTAGTGGATCTGTACCTTGGGGGCACCAGCAAGTTCAGCACCAGAAGAGGTGTGGCGTCTGGTTGCATTCCCGCAGAGTACGGAGTATTGCTAAAGGCCGACAAAGCTGAAGGCAAGACCGTTTACGACATGGACCCTGCCGACATGACCCGGTCCGGCGCAACTCTGGTTATGGCGAGAAAAGTAACCGACACCGGTGCAAAAGGCTACGTGGTCTTAAGAATCGGCAGAGACGAGCTTAAGAAGATTCTTTCGACTTCTTTTAACGCCCGCGACGGCTATATGCTTACCAACGAATTTCTGCGCCCTTTCTGCCTCATAGGTTCGGCGGAGGACGGGGAAAACATTGACAAACTCAGGAACAACTTCCTCGAAAACGTCACCTACAACAATGACATAGAAGAGAACCTCTATATCTCCAAGGTAGGCGACACAGGGCTTATCAGCGTATACATCACCCCTCCCGCTTTTGAAAAAACGGCGGTGAGAGCGGGCTATCAGATTGTTTTGATGCAGGTGGTCATAAGCATTCTTTTGTGCCTGCTGGTGGCATCCCGCATGAGTATTTCTTTTTCCAAGCCCATCAATACCCTGACTGTTGCCATGAAGCAGTTCAGAAAGGGCGACTTCGATACCAAGATAGATTTAAACCGCGAGGACGAATTCGGCCAACTTGCATCGGGCTTCAACAAGATGACGGCGCGGCTTAAGGATACCATGCGCGAGCGTGTTGAGGCCGAAAGAAAGGTCAACGAAGCCCGCATCGAGCTTATGCAGGCTCAGCTTAATCCACACTTCCTCTACAACACCCTCGACACAATCAAGTGGGTAGCGAAGGCCAATCAAGTGCCGGAGGTTGCGACCCTTTCTTCATCATTGGCCACCATTCTCAGGGCCGGTATTTCGCAGAACCAATTCTGCATGCTGGAAAAAGAACTTGAACTGGTAAGCGATTACTGCGACATCCAGAAGATTCGCTTCGATGACAACTTCGATCTTGAAATCGACGTGGAAGACAGCTTAAAGAAAGCACTTGTGCCCAAGCTCATCCTTCAGCCCATAGTGGAGAACTCCATAATTCACGGACTTGAAGGCAGAAGCGACGGACACATTAAGATATCCGCCCTTAAAAAGAAAGGGCAGGACGGCACCGAGATTCTTGAAATTACGGTAACCGACAACGGTAAGGGAATCGACGATGAAATGATAGCCCTTATCGAAGCCGATGACCCTGCGGCTCTTGAAGGGCATTTGGGCATCAAGAACGTTAACACCATAATCAGGCTTTATTACGGCAAAGAATACGGAGTTCATGCCGAGCGCATGGAGGCGGGCACCAAAATGACCGTCACCGTACCCTATACCCCGGACACGCCTGAAGGCAGAAGAGGTGAAATATGACATCGGTAATGATAGTTGACGATGAAAAATATGTAAGAATGGGCATTAAAGAACAGACCGACTGGGACCTTATAGGCTGCGAAGTGGTGGCAGAGGCCGCCAACGGAGAAGAAGCCCTTAAGAAGGCGGAAGAGACCCGCCCGGACCTTGTTATCTCCGACATCAGGATGCCCAAAATGGACGGAATCGAGCTTGCGGAGAAGCTTTTAGATCGGTTCCCTTCCACCAAAGTCATTTTTTTGACTGCCTACAATGAATTCGAATACGCAAGACAGGCGGTGCGCATGGGAGTAAGCGATTACCTGTTAAAGCCTTTTCAGGACGGCGAACTGGAGGCTTCGGTGCAAAGACTCCTGCATCTTCATCCGAGTGCCCCTGCATCGGCCAAAGAGCTTGAAAATAAGCTCATTCCGCTCATCGACAAGGCGGAGGTTCAAAACCGCTACGTTCAAACCGCTCTTTCCTATGTAGAGGAACACTTTAGCGATTTTGACTTCTCTATCGGCAAACTTGCGGACTCCATGGGAGTGAGCGAAGGCCACATAAGCCGCCTTTTCAAGGCTGAAACCGACCTTGGCATCAACAACTACCTGACCCGATACCGCATCAGAAAAGCCATGGACTACCTTAAGGACGTTCAGGTGAAAGTCTACGAAGTGGCAGAGAAGACGGGGTATCAGGATATAGCTTATTTTTCAAACACATTTAAAAAACTGGTGGGAAAATCACCTTCGGATTACCAGAAAGAAGGATTAGAGTAACGGTTGCCGTACACTCAAGTATATGGGCATCCCTGGGGCCGGAGAATAGTAATGTTAATTTTTTACAAATAATATCAGTTTTGCCCTCTCCAAATTTAAAAGTTGCACAAGTAAAATGTACTTATCAAGCATGAGTTGCGTCGATGAGTACATTTTTTTGTTAGGAAAAGAAACAGTTTGATGCAAAATGCGTAAAGGAGGAAGTAATAATGAAAAAGAAATTGTTGGCAACACTTTTGGCATGCACTATGGTGATTGCAAGTTTTGCAGGCTGCGGTAAGACCGAAAGCAGCAACGGCGGAACCGCAACACCCGCATCCAAAACAGAGACAGCAAGCACAGAAGTTAAGAACGATACCCCTGTAGAAGAACTTACAGGTATCGACCTTATCATCAAAGAAGCCGAAGGCATGACAATGGAAGAACTTGCCAAGAAGGCAATCGAAGAATCCAACGGCAAGACCTTCTACGGCGTAGGTAACAGCAGCCGCGGTAAGTCAGCTCTTCCCAAGTTCATTGAATATTTACAGTCTATCGACTCCAATTACAACATGGAATTTGAATGGCAGCAGCCCAAGAACAACAAGATTTTTGAGCAGCTTTCATCCGACTCTTTAAAGAGCACCGGCACATTTGCCATGACTCTTATCCAGGACGGTAACCAGATTCAGTCTAAGATGGTTGACACCGGCATCTTAAAGACCTTCGTTCCCAAGGAATGGGCAGATGCAAACGGAACAACCGCTGATGCTTTTGAAGGTTTCTTACCTCTTCAGACACTTAACAAGGTATTCATGTTCAACTGCACGGGTGATGCAACATTCACCAACTGCTGGGATTTCGTATACGAAGGTTCTCACCCCTTATTCATGGGTGTTGACTCCGAAATCGTAGGTAAGAACTTCCTTATGATGCTTACCGCTGACAAGTACGCAGGATGGCTTAAGGATGCTTACGACAAGCTCGATGCTACCAAGAAGGCTTATTTTGAGCCCACCATTCAGGCTATGCAGTCCGATGCAAAAGACTTAGGTCTCGGCGCTAACGGTGCATACGCACTTGCTTGGATTAAGCTTTGGGTAGGCAGCTACAATGAGCAGACAGACGACGGTCCTATCTGCAACACTCTTGTAGATGCATCCGCAACAGATCAGTCCGGTTTGTTAGTTTACTCCAAACTTCGTTCCGTAGAAGAATCCGCAAGCGTTTCCGTTAACAACATCAAGGTTGCAGCATACGAAGACGGCTACACCGGTATCGGCGGATACGGATACTGCCACTACTTATTCCTTACCAAGAACAGTCCTTTACCCTGGACCGCATGTGCATTCATCGCATACATGACCTGTACGGAAGACGGCTTCGAAGCATGGGGCAAGGATATGGGCGGTTACTCAGCTAACCCCAACGTAGCAAAAGAAATCGAAGACAAGTTCCAGCACTCTCAGGGCGGCGGCACAGAATTCCCCGCTAAGAACGACAGAGGTTATGACTGGTGGACAGCAGAAGGCAAGGGCGAACTCGTTCTCGAAGATCCCCTTTACTGCTCGGAAGTTTCTTTCACCGTAGGCAGCTGGATCGACGTACTCGATCACTATAAGCCCGAATAAGTTATAAGTTACCCCGGGGTGTCGCTTTGGGAAGTGACACCCCGTTTGTTAAAAAAAGGAGCATCCTATGCAGGACACTATTAAACCTGACAAGGGCGCGATTTTCAAAAACAAGGTTAAAACCTGGTTCTCACAGCCGCAGAACATTATTCTTTTGCTCTTTGGCATTGTACTTACCTTCAGTACCGTCGCACCCATTGTCGCAATCGTTAAAGATACCTTTTCAATTCATCCGGGTACCATCGACCAGCACCTAACGAAGCGTACCACCGGATATACCATCGTCAATTACATAGACCTGTTTACAAGCAAGCTTGCCAAAACCAATCTTTGGAATCCTCTTGTAAATACAGTCTTTTTATCAATACTTACCTGTATCATATCCATACTGTTCGGCGGACTTTTCGCTTTCCTCGTAACAAGAACGGATATGAAGTTTAAAAAGTACTTAAGTTCCATCTTTATTTTCCCTTACATCATGCCTCAGTGGACACTGGCCGTAGTATGGCAGCATATGTTCTACTCCAACAAGATTACGGGAACTTCGGACGGACTGCTGGCATCCCTCTTTCATGTGTATTTTCCGCACTGGTGGTGCCAGGGATTATTCCCGAGTGCTATGGTGTTAGGTCTTCACTACGCACCCTTCGCATACATCTTAATCGGCGGAATATTTAAGAATATGGATGCCAACCTTGAAGAGGCAGCCACAATCTTAGACACTCCCAAGGCCAAGATTATGTTTAAGGTAACCCTTCCCATGATTAAACCCGCCATTCTTTCTACCATTCTTCTGGTATTCGGAAGCGCGATGGGAAGTTACCCCGTACCTCATTATTTGAACCTTACGACCCTTTCCACCAAGTACATTTCCATGAACAGTAAGTACACCGGTGAAGCAAGTATCCTTGCGATTATCATGATGATATTCGGTGTAATTATCCTCGGAATGAACCAGTTAAGCCTTAAGAGCCGTAAGAACTACACCACCGTAACCGGTAAGTCCGGACAGCTTACAAAACTCAGAATCGGCAAAGCGGGAAAGTATATTGTGGGTATCGTATTTATCCTCGTAACTTTCTTTACCAGCATCTGGCCCATCCTTCTGTTTGCTTTGGAGACCTTCCTGCCGAACCCCGGCGACTACAGTTTCCTGTATACCGGAAACTTCGCCCACCTTACCACGAAATGGTGGGTTACCAACGAAAACATTACGGAAAACGGCATGTACGGTCAGCCCGGTATTCTTTATAACAACACCATATGGCACGCGTTCTTCGGAACTCTGTTACTTGCCATTGTATGTGCTTTGATAGCGGGTACCATCGGAACCTTAATCGGTTATGCGGTATCCAAAAAAAGAAGAAACAAGTGGGCCAACTACGTTAACAACGTGGCATTCCTGCCTTACTTAATGCCTTCAATCGCTGTAGGCGCCGCTTTCTTTATTCTTTTCTCCAATGAAAAGATTAACCTTTTTAACACCTATACGCTTCTTATCATCGCAGGCGTGGTCAAGTACATACCCTTCGCCTCAAGAAGCTCGCTAAACTCAATGCTTCAGATAAGCGGTGAGCTTGAAGAAGCCGCCATTATTCAGAACACCTCATGGATAAAGCGAATGACACGCATCATAATACCGATTCAGAAATCCTCAATTATCAGCGGATATCTGCTTCCGTTTATGACCTGCTTAAGAGAATTGTCACTGTTCCTGCTTTTGTGTACTCAGGGCTTCATTCTTTCCACGACCCTTGACTACTTTGACGAGATGGGACTGTACGCTTTCTCAAGCGCCATCAACTTAATCCTTATTGTGACCATTCTTGTATTTAACACACTTGTTAACAAACTCACCGGGGCAAGCCTCGATTCCGGCATAGGAGGTAAGTAAAAATGCCTGAAATTAAACTTGAGAATATTACAAAACGTTGGGGAAAATTCTTTGGCGTAGACAACGTAAGCCTTGACATTCCCGACAATTCTTTCATAACACTTTTGGGACCCTCCGGCTGCGGTAAGACCACAATCCTTCGTATGATTGCGGGACTTGAGACTCCCACGGAAGGCCGCATCACCATAGGCGACAGAGTGGTATTTGATTCAAACGCCGGCATTAACGTGCCCGCCAATAAGCGTAAGGTAGGCTTTCTTTTCCAGAACTACGCTTTGTGGCCCAACATGACGGTTTATGAAAACATTTCTTTCGGCCTTAAGAACATTAACGAAGAGATGCCCGTGCTAGACGTTGAAGCAAAGCGTGCATCCGACATGTTAAGAGCTCTTTCAAACGGTTCCAAGATTAAAGAAATCGTGGAAGAGTGCCGCGACAAAAACGGTAAACTCGATGAGAAGAAAGCTTATGTAAAACTCATTGATAACTTTACACTGTCGATTTATACGGCAAAGGAACTCTTTAACTTAAAGGTTCACGAATCGTCAGACCCTACGACTAATGCAAAAGAAAAATCACTGATTTACAAAGAAAAGCTTTCTTCCATCGAGTCTAAGCTTAAGGCAGAAGGCAAAGCTTTAAACGAAAAGTTTGAAGTAACCAAGGACGGCGCTCCCGTTATCGAGAAGCGTAAGCTTACCAAAGAAGAAATCGACTCAAAGGTGCGTGCATGTTCAAGAATCGTTAAAATCGGCATGTTCATGGACCGTTACCCCGCAGAACTTTCCGGCGGTCAGCAGCAGCGTGTGGCTATTGCAAGGACTCTTGCTCCCGAGCCCCAGGTTCTTTTTATGGATGAGCCTCTTTCAAACCTTGATGCAAAGCTTCGTCTTGAGATGAGATACGAGCTTCAGAGACTTCATGTTGAAACCGGCAGCACCTTCGTATACGTTACCCACGATCAGATGGAAGCCATGACGCTTGCCACCAGAATCTGCCTCGTAAACAACGGTGTGCTTCAGCAGTATGCGGCTCCACTTGAAGTTTACAACCGCCCCTCGAACCTCTTTGTAGCGGACTTCGTAGGCAATCCTTCCATGAACTTTGTGGATGCAAACGGCAAACAGGGCGAAGACGGAAGCTTATCCCTTGAGATTCTCGGCGGATTAAAGGCCCGCTTCGTGCCCGGCAATTCTCTTAAGATTGCAGATTGGAAAGCCGGTCGCGACAAAGAAGCCCTCGCCAAGGCCGAAGAAGAAAAGCAGCGTCTTGCCCGCAAGGGTGCTGTAGAAAAATCCAACAAGGACGAGGTATTCAAATACCACGTTTCCAAGGTTGAAGAAGAGGACGACAGCCTCCTTGACGAGCCCGTTATCACCGAAGACGACTACGTTCTCGGCATCCGTCCCGAAGCCATCGACATCGAATCAAACGGCTCCGTTGACGCAACCATTTACGGCGCAATGCCCACCGGTATGGAGTCCACCCTTAAGTTAAGAGTGGGAGACTTCCTCCTCACAAGCGTAGTCTTTGGTAACAGAGTCTACACCATCGACCAGAAAGAGAAGATTAATATAAACGGAAACGACATCCTGTTATTTGACAGAAAGTCCGGCAAGCTTATTACAGCGGGCAGACTTGAAATTTAGTTTTCGAAAGAAGATGCCCCGGCGCGATTTTGTGCCGGGGCTTTTCTTTTGCCTGCGTATGGGGGAGAATACCTACCTTTTGGCAGTTTTCGGCAGCGGGGTAGGAACTTCCGGGAGCTTGAATTGTGAAATACCTACCTTATCACTTTCTTTCGACCATAAGGTATGGTTGCTTTTGCTCTTAAAATTTTAAAATACCAACCCTATTGAATGAATTTTGCAAAAGGTAGGCATTTTCGGTGACTAATGGCCGGAATTGTTCCTACCTTTTTTGTATTTTGAGTAATAGGGTATGAATGTGCTCTGCATAAATCTCCACCTTACAAAGAAAAGGGTACTCGGGGGTAGGTATATGACGTCCTCCAAAGCAGTTTTTATACCTACCTTTTCGGAAATTCATTCAATAGGATAGGAATCGACATCCGCAAGAGCTTTTTTGAGCCCTACCCCGGAGGCGAAAAGAAGGGTGGGGGTAGGGCCGATAAATATTCTTAATAATTGTTAAGAATATCTTAGTGCTATTTACGTGCATATTTGGGATAAAGTATAATCACTATAGCAAAAGGAACCATTCATTGGGGGTATTTACATGAGAAGACCGAAGACTTTTATAATCTGCTGTGTGATTCTTTTGACAATAGTGGCATCAGGCATCATTATTCCCCAAGTTAAGCGTGAAAAAGCGCAAAAAGAACTTAAAGAGAAGCATGAAGCTGAACTTGAGATTTTAGCTGCTTACCCGTGGATTGATGAAATAGACCCTGACAACATTGCCAAGCTTACCACTTGCGAAGGTGACATCGTATACACGGTGACGGACAAAGAAGCCATAGCGGAAATCATGGGCATTATCAGGGATACCAATCCTCAGCCCGTCATAATCAACCCCGAAGACGACAAAGGGCGTCCCGAAGGAGGACCAAAGAATGCCTTATGGCTTGACATAACCACGAAAGATGGCAAAGAAAGCTGGTCATTAACCATTGATGACGAAAATTTCCCCACGGACTTCGTAATAGACCACACCATATACAAAAACAAGGACACCGGCTGGTTTGAAACAAAAACCGGCTACTTCACCAAGCCCGACAAGATTTACGGCAAGATTAAGTCTATTATGTATAACGGCACCAGGATAGACTTAAATGAGCAGGTTGATACTGAAGACGAACAGCCTAAGGCAGTTAGCTTTGAATATAATCCCGCGGCTGTTTATACGGCAGAGGAACTTGATTATGTGGCCAAAGAAGGCTACTTTACCATGGATATCTGCGTTTGCGGCGGTAAAATATTTTTTGCCTATATGAAGAACGATATCCCTGAGTCCCATGGTGACTATTATTATGAGTCTTTCCTTAAACAGGAGTATATATGGGGATACATGGATTTAAAAGGCGAAAACAGGCATGAATTTAGGATTACACCTAAGGATTCCGAGTATCCTTACGCCGGAGTCTCCTGCATAATAGGAGCCACGGACGACAGAGTCTATGCCATGACGTTCAGGGCAAAAGATGATGAATATTTTGGAAAAGACCTTGACCGTTACATTGTAGAAGACTACATTACTTCATTTGATATGTCCGGCAATGTGCTTGCTAAGACTCTATACGAGTATGACTATTCGTACCCTTATGAACACACATTGGGCGACAAATCTTTTGTGACAAAAGAAGGAACCGTTGCTTTATTTAACGGAGCATTGGCGCTTTATGATGCTGATTTAAACGAGGTGGCGCTTAATACGGACAAAAGGATAAGCGGAATTTATCCTTCTTCGGACGGTAACATAATTGCGCTTTTTACGGATGAAAAAGAGAAAAAAATAGCAGTATACAGCGCTAAGGATCTTAAGGTGCTAAAGGAGGAGACTATTCCGTTTAATTACGCTGGCAAACAGGTCAAAGGCATTATTGACGGCAGGGACGCTCTTGTGAACATATGGGAGCAATCCGGAGGCGAGAAAATTATAGAAGTCGACCTGACCACCGGGGATGAGACAGAAGTGATGGATTTGTTCCATTCGGGCATAAACGGTTATTATATAAAAAGCATAGCAGAGATTAACGAGAATGGTATTCTGGCAGAATGTGAAGATGCGTATTCGCCGCATGGCTCTTCGCTGACAAGATATGTCAGGATGGATGAATCAATCGCAAGAAATCGTAAACGGATTGTTGTGTGCGACTATGCCGCTTCGCTGTATTCTTTTAACGGTAGCAATAAAGACTACTATGCCGATCGATACAAGGATGAAAACAGAAGTTTTCTGTCTGTACCCGGCGAACTTACGGAAACCTTCAAAGGAGAAGACTGCCCTGACGTGGCGACTGTAAGAAATTTTACGGATGATTTTTTTGATACGGGAGTGCTTGCGGACGTTTCGGAATTGCTAAAAGAAAACGAATTGCCTGACGGAATAAAGGATACCTTTTCCGAAGACGGAGTATTAAGAGCTTATCCCAAGCATTACACCATAGTTTCGCTTGTTACGTATAAGGATATTGCAAAAGACGGAGAGCTTAACCTGGATACATTTTTTGATTGTATAAAGAAGAGCGAAGGAAAGAAACTGTTTGCCAATGCATGGCAGGATGTTTTTGACTTTTTTTTGGAGTATCCCGGTAATCCGTTTTTAAATCGGGATGAGGGGACATGCAATTTCGAAGGAGATGAGTTTAAATCTTTTTTGAAGATGATAAAGAATCTTGATGACAGAGACGATTCCGAAGATGTGATGTTTTATAAACCCCGAGGCAGCGAAATAATAAGCTGGGATGAAATTTTAAATCAATGGCTAAAGCACCAGAAAGAGGCCGGCTCGATTTTCATGATTTCGATTTTCAACGGAATGTACTACGACGAATGGATCGACGATTTATTCGGGGAAGACATGGTCTATGCGGGATTACCTTTAAAGGATGGGTCCAAATCTTTTGTTTATTCCGCGGATGCCTGGGTTATTAACGAACTTTCGGATGAAAAAGAAGGCGCGCTTGAATTTATAAAGCATTGTAATGATGTGCAAAATAGCAGAACGGTAACCAAGGCAGATTATGAAGCTTTGGCCGGAGAACTGCACGCAAATGCCTTTGAAGAAGCGATTGCGGGAGAAATCATGGCAGCCGTTAATGATGTCGGCGGTTTCATACACGGAGATTCCGAGGAATATGATTTCATGAGTACGACATTTGATAAGTATTTTAACGGCGAGATATCGGAATCGGAGACTGCGGAGGCCTTTCAGGAGTACTTTTCTTCAAAAATGAGATAGGGACATGCAAAAGAACATTTATACTTGCAAAAGTCCCGCTCTTATGGTAAGATACACAAGGTCTGTGAATATGCACAGATGTAACCATTAACCCTTTTCAAGGTTTTAGGACACTCCGACTTAGGACTTTGGAAACGGCGATTTTAGAAACATAGGAGGAAACAGAAATGATTTCTAAAGAGAAGAAGCAGGCAATTATCAAAGAGTATGCCAGAACCGAAGGCGACACAGGTTCACCCGAAGTACAGGTAGCTGTTCTTACAGCTCGTATTCAGGAGCTCACCGAGCACCTTAAGGCTAACCCTAAGGATAACCACTCTGCAAGAGGTATGTACATGATGATCGGTCAGAGACGTGGATTACTTGACTACCTCAAGAAGAAAGATATCGAAAGATATCGTGACTTAATCGCTAAGCTTGGTCTTAGAAAGTAATAACACAAATAAGGGGTGGGTATTTATATCCACCCTTTTGTTGTTATCTTGGGTTAAGTTTTTTTAACAAGCAACGAGTAGAAGAGGCTTCCGAGACCACTTATGGTTTCACAAAGGGCTTTGCGGGACTTTAAGTAGTTTCGGCATCTTCTGCTCCAAATTCAAAAAGGAGAACGAATATGTTTGACACATTCACAATGGACCTCGCAGGTCGTACCTTACGTGTTGACATCAACCGTGTAGGTAAGCAGGCTAACGGCTGTGCATTCATGCACTACGGTGACACCACCGTTCTTAGTACTGCAACAGCATCCGATGCTCCCAGAGAAGGCATCGATTTCTTCCCTCTTTCAGTAGAGTACGAAGAGAAGTTATACGCCGTAGGTAAGATTCCCGGCGGTTTCAACAAGAGAGAAGGCAAGGCATCCGAGAACGCTATCCTTACCAGCCGCGTTATCGACCGTCCTATGCGTCCCTTATTCCCCAAGGATTACCGTAACGATGTAACCCTTAATAACATGGTTATGTCGGTTGATCCCGAGTGCCGTCCCGAGCTTGTAGCTATGCTTGGTTCCGCAATCGCAACCTGCATTTCCGATATTCCCTTTGACGGCCCCTGCGCTATGACCCAGGTTGGACTTATCAATGGTGAATTCATCATCAACCCCACTCAGGAACAGTGGAAAAACGGCGACCTTCAGATGACCGTAGCTTCTACCAAGCAGAAGGTTATCATGATTGAAGCAGGTGCCAAGATTGTTCCCGAGGACAAGATTATCGAAGCCATCTACAAGGCTCACGATGTTAACCAGACAGTTATCGCTTTCATCGAAGATATCGTTGCCAAGGTAGGCAAGAAGAAACACGAGTATGAGAGCTGCGCTATTCCTGCAGAACTTTTCGATGCCATGAAGGAAATCGTCCCTCCCGCAGAGATGGAAGTTGCAGTCTTCACTGACGAGAAGCAGGTTAGAGAAGAGAACATCAGAAACATCACCGAGAAGCTCAAAGAAGCCTTCGCTGACAATGAAGAATGGCTTGCTATCCTTGGTGAAGCAATTTACCAGTATGAGAAGAAGACAGTTCGTAAGATGATCTTAAAGGACCACAAGCGTCCCGACGGTCGTGAGATTACTCAGATCAGACCTCTTGCGGCTGAAGTTGATATCATTCCCAGAGTTCATGGTTCTTCCATGTTCACCAGAGGACAGACACAGATCTGTGACGTATGTACCCTTGCTCCTCTTTCAGAGGTTCAGAAGGTTGACGGTCTTGACGAGAACGTTGTAGCCAAGAGATACATGCACCACTACAACTTCCCCGCATACTCCGTAGGTGAGACCAAGGTCAGCCGCGGACCCGGACGTCGCGAAATCGGTCACGGTGCACTTGCAGAAAGAGCGCTTCTTCCCGTACTTCCTTCAGAAGAAGAGTTCCCTTACGCAATCCGCTGCGTATCCGAGACCTTTGAGTCTAACGGTTCCACATCAATGGGTTCCACCTGTGCATCCTGTATGTCACTTATGGCTGCCGGCGTTCCCATTAAGGCTATGGTTGCAGGTATCTCCTGTGGTCTTGTAACCGGCGACACCGACGATGACTTCGTACTTCTTACCGATATCCAGGGTCTTGAAGACTTCTTCGGAGACATGGACTTCAAGGTAACCGGTACCACCGAAGGTATCACCGCTATCCAGATGGATATTAAGATTCACGGCCTTACCAGACCCATCGTTGAAGGCGCTATCGCAAGATGCCGTGAGGCCCGCATCTTCATCATGGACAACTGCATGAAGCCCGCCATCGCTGAGCCCAGACCTACCGTTAATGAATACGCACCCAAGATTGTTTCCATCCAGATCGATCCCGAGAAGATCGGTGATGTTGTGGGACAGAAGGGTAAGACCATTAACGCAATCATCGCTCAGACCGGCGTTAAGATTGATATTACCGATGACGGTATGGTAAGCGTTTGCGGTACCGACATCGAAATGATAAATAAAGCCGTTGAGCTCATCAACATTATCGTATCCGACTTCGTTGAAGGCGAGATTTACAAGGGTAAGGTTGTCAGCATCAAGGAATTTGGCGCATTTATCGAATTCGCACCTGGAAAAGAAGGCATGGTTCACATTTCTAAGATTGCCAAAGAAAGAATCGACCATGTGGAAGACGTTCTTACACTCGGCGACAAGGTTACCGTTAAGTGCCTTGGCAAAGACAAGATGGGCCGCATAAGCTTCTCCATCAAGGACGCTCAGTAAAGACTTTTATTTTAGGCAGGTGCTTTACGGCACCTGCCTTTTAATTTACGCAAAAGGACCGAAACTTCTATGAAGAAACCTTTAAAATATACAATTTACTTTTTAATCTGTGCCCTCATGGTGGCTGTAGACCAGATTTCCAAATATTTTGCGGTTATTAATTTAAAGGGCCGTGAGAATACGGTATGGATTAAGAACGTATTTGAACTTCAGTATGTAGAGAATGACGGAGCTGCTTTTTCAAGCTTTTCCGGCAAACAGGGATTTTTGCTTGTTGTTACAATAGCGGTTATGCTTTTTGTCATTTTCGAGTTTGTAAGAATCCCCGACGGCAAACGTTACGCCTGGCTCAGAATCGACTTCCTTATGATAGTTGCGGGAGCCCTCGGCAACATGATTGACAGAGTAAGACAGGGCTATGTTGTGGACTTCTTTTACTTTGTTCCCATTAACTTCCCGAGATTCAACGTGGCAGACATTTACGTAACTCTTGCCATGCCCCTTCTCATAATACTTTTGTTCTTTGTATACAAGGACAATGAAACCGAATTCTTATTCAAATTTCGCAAGAAATGATATATAATGATAAGATGTAACAGTGGGGTATTTTATCTGCCAAATAAGGAGGATTATTCCATGAAGAGAGTGTTTTTAATTGTTCTTGACAGCTTCGGTTGCGGCGAGATGCCCGACGCCGCCGATTTCGGCGACAAGGGTGCCAGCACCATTAGAAGCGTAGCAAGCAGCAAGTTTTTTAATGCACCGAATATGAGAAAGTTCGGTCTTTACAATATCGACGGAGTAGATTTACAGCCCAAGGAATCAGACCCTTCGGCGGCTTTTTGTCGTCTTACGGAAGTTTCCAAAGGTAAGGACACCACCATCGGCCACTGGGAGATAGCGGGCATTCAGTCACACAGCCCCTTACCCACCTATCCAAACGGCTTCCCTCAGGAAGTTTTGGATGAATTTTCCAAGGCTGTGGGAAGAGGCGTTCTCTGTAACAAGCCTTACTCAGGCACCGTAGTTATCAACGAATACGGCGACGAGCACGTTAAGACGGGTAAACTTATCGTTTATACTTCCGCAGACTCCGTATTCCAGATTGCGGCTCACGAAGACGTGGTTCCCCTTGAGGAACTTTACGACATCTGCCGCAAAGCCCGTAAGATTTTACAAGGCAAACATGGCGTAGGACGAGTTATTGCAAGACCCTTCGTAGGTTCAAACGGCAATTACACACGTACCGCCCACAGACATGACTTTTCTTTGGAGCCTACAGGCGTTACCATGCTCGACCAGCTTGTTGAAGAGGGTAAGAGCGTTCTCGCCATCGGTAAGATTAACGATATTTTTGCAGGCAAGTCCATTACCGAGTTTACCTACACTTCAGGTAATCCCGACGGTATCGACCGCACCATCGAATGGATGGACAAGGACTTCGAGGGACTTTGCTTTGTTAACCTTGTGGACACCGACATGATTTACGGCCACAGAAGAGATATAGACGGTTACGCCAAAGCCATTTCTTACTTTGACGACCACCTTCCCGCCATTATGGGAAAAATGCGTGATGACGACATTCTTATGATTACCGCCGACCACGGCTGCGATCCCGGATACACCGCCACCACGGACCACACCAGAGAATACATTCCGCTTCTTATGTACGGTAAGAACATAAAGCCCGGCAATTACGGCACGAGAGATTCTTTCACCGATATTGCGGCAACCGTGCTTGATTATTTTGACATCAAGCCCAAGTTCCCGGGCAAGAGCCTTATATAGCAGTAAGCGGCGTAGTTTAGCCGAAAGGATTTTTACGTTACAATGGGTAGTTTTGATTCAGAAATAATGAGAAGGCGTACCTTTGCCATAATTTCCCACCCCGATGCAGGTAAGACCACTCTTACAGAGAAGTTCTTACTGTACGGCGGAGCCATCAATCTTGCAGGTTCCGTAAAGGGTAAGGCAACGGCCCGCCACGCAGTTTCCGACTGGATGGAGATTGAAAAAGAAAGAGGTATTTCCGTAACTTCTTCGGTTCTTCAGTTCAATTACGACGGCTACTGCATCAACATCCTCGACACCCCCGGACACCAGGACTTCTCCGAGGATACATACCGTACCCTTATGGCGGCAGACTCCGCCGTAATGGTAATTGACGGAGCCAAGGGCGTTGAGCCTCAGACCCGCAAACTTTTCAAAGTCTGCGCCATGAGAGGCATCCCGATTTTTACATTCATCAACAAAATGGACCGTGACGCCAAGGACACCTTCGAACTCCTCGACGATGTTGAGAACGAGCTTGGCATCGCCACCTGTCCCTGCAACTGGCCCATAGGTTCCGGTAAGGCCTTTAAGGGCGTTTACGACAGAGAATCTCAGAAGATTGTGACTTTCTTTGACACCCAGAAAGGTACCAAAGAAGGAACCACCGACGTTGTGGATTTATCCGATACCGATGCTGTTATTAAGGAAATCGGTGAGGCGGCGTATGAGAAGCTCACAGAGGAAATAGAACTTTTGGACGGCGCCAGCGCTGAGTTTGATATCGAAGCCGTAAGAAGCGGTAAGCTTACACCCGTTTTCTTTGGCTCGGCTCTTACTAACTTCGGTGTTGAAATTTTCTTACAGCATTTCCTTAAGATGGCCACCACCCCTCTTGCCAGACATACGGAAGAGGGCGACGTTGACCCTATGGGAGATGATTTCAGCGCCTTTGTATTCAAGATTCAGGCCAATATGAACAAGGCTCACAGAGACCGTATAGCATTTATGCGTATCTGCTCGGGCAAGTTCGATGCGGACTGCGAAGTCAAGCACGTGCAGAGCGGCAAGGTTATGCGTCTTTCCCAGCCTCAGCAGATTATGGCTGACGAGCGCAAGATTTTAAGCGAAGCTTATGCCGGCGACATTATCGGTGTATTCGATCCCGGTATGTTCTCCATAGGCGACACCGTTTGTGCACCCAAGAGAAATATTAAATACGAGGGCATTCCTACTTTTGCTCCCGAACATTTTGCAAGAGTACGCCAGATTGATACCATGAAGCGTAAACAGTTCGTTAAGGGTATCACCCAGATTGCCCAGGAAGGCGCCATTCAGATATTCCAGGAGTTAAACTCCGGTCTTGAAGAGATTATTGTGGGCGTTGTGGGTGTGCTGCAGTTTGACGTACTTAAATACAGACTTGAGAATGAATACAATGTAGAGATAAGGCTCGAGCCCCTTCCCTACGAGCACATCAGATGGATTGAGAGCAAAGACGTGGATGTGGCCAAGCTTACAGGTACTTCCGACATGAAGAAGGTTACGGATTTAAAGGGTCGTCCCCTTTTACTGTTTGTCAATCCCTGGAGCATTCAGATGACCATAGACAGGAACAAAGGCTTGGAGCTTTCCGAGTTTGCCAGAAACTAAAATTTACTACCGGAGGATTACGATGGGTAACGAATTAATGGATGTTAGATGTGAAAGACACGTTAAGATTGCCAATGATGTGGTAGGCAAGATTGCCGCTATTGCCGCTTTGGAAGTTGACGGAGTATCCGCAATGGGTAATAACATTACCACCGAAATCATGGGCAAGGTCGGCATGAAGAACCTTATGAAGAACGTTAAGGTTGACATCATCGGCGGCCGCGTAAATCTTGTAATAGCTGTAACCGTTGACTACGGCGTTAACATTCCCGGTATCAGCGGACAGGTTCAGACCCGTGTAAAACAGGCCATTGAGAACATGACAGGTCTTGAAGTCGGTGACGTTAACGTACGTATCGCCGGTATTAATCTTGTTAAAGAGAATTAGAGAGAAAAAGATATGAAAAGAAGCGAATTGCGTGAAGTGCTTTTTAAACTTCTGTTCAGGGCTGAATTCAACGAAGTATCTGAAATGCCCGAGCAGATGCAGCTTTATTTTACCACCGATGCCGATGACTTAAAGATTAAGGACGAGGACAAAGAATACATCATCAAAAGAGAAGAGGACATTTTGTCAAAACTCTCTGCGATTGATTCGGAAATCTCCGACAAGGCCACAGGCTGGACCATCGACAGAATGGGTAAAGTAGACCTTGCCATAATAAGACTTGCGGTTTACGAGATTATGTTTGATGACGAGATTCCCCTGGGAGTTTCCATCAACGAAGCCGTTGAACTGGCCAAAAAATACGGAAGAGACGAATCGGGAAGCTTTGTAAACGGAGTGTTGGCTAAATTTGGCAAGTAGTGTTTATTCTGTATCACAGATTAACAAGTACATAAAGAATATGTTCCTAAGCGACTATCTCCTAAGTAACCTTCAGGTTAAAGGGGAGATCAGCAATTTAAAATATCACTCCTCGGGACATATTTATTTTACCTTGAAGGATGAAAAGGGCGCCATCAAATGCGTTATGTTTTCATCCTACAGACAAGGTCTTAAATTTGTGCTCAAAGAAGGCATGCAGGTAACCGTTACAGGTTCCGTGGAAGTCTACGAGCGTGACGGCACCTACCAGATTTACGTTAAGGCTGTCAAAGAAGAGGGCTTAGGCGACCTCTTTGAGCGCTTTGAAAAGTTAAAAGAAAAACTCATGGAAGCGGGCATGTTTGACGCTTCCTACAAACGTCCCATACCAAAGTTTGTAAAGAGGCTCGGGGTTATTACAGCCCCCACCGGCGCTGCGGTACGAGACATAATAGATGTATCCAAAAGACGTAATCCGGGTATCGAGATTATTCTTTTTCCGGCAATAGTGCAGGGCGATGATGCACCCGCCAGCATTGCAGCCGGTCTTGAAGCCCTTCCGCAGTACGGCGTAGACGTAATCATCTGCGGTCGCGGCGGCGGCTCCATGGAAGACTTGTGGGGCTTTAACGATGAGTCGGTGGCAGAGGCCATATTTAACTGCCCGGTACCCGTCATATCCGCAGTCGGTCACGAGACTGACTTTACCATTGCAGACTTCGTATCGGACCTTCGGGCACCTACACCCTCCGCAGCGGCAGAACTTGCGGTTTGCGATGTAAACGCACTCCTGTCCGAATTAAGAAATAAAAAGGAAATCCTTAACAGGGATATAAAGCATAAGCTTAATAATCTTAGACAGACAAGCGCTCATATGTCGGAGCTTCTTTTGAAATTAAGCCCCGCGGCAAGACTCAAGCAGCGTAAAGACACCCTTCTTTTGTTAAAAGAACGCTTAAACCGCTCCATGGACACTAAGCTTACCCGCTACAGACATCGTATGGAACTTGTGGCGGAGCGTATGCACGGACTGTCTCCGCTTTTAAAGCTTTCCGGGGGCTATGCATATGTTGCGGGTCCGTCGGGCAAGGCTGTTAAGAGCGTAGATGACGTATCCCTTAAGGATACACTTAAGATTAACGTAACAGACGGCATCATAACCGCCGAGGTTACAGACATGGAACACTCAGGGGAATAAAATGGCAGAAGACAAAAAAGCAACAATCGAAGAATTGTTTGAAGAAATAGATAAGACCATAACGGAACTTGAAAAAGATGATTTGCCTCTCGACCAAGCTTTTTCTTTGTACGAAAAAGGAATAAAGCTTACCGCCGAGTGCGAGAAAGAAATTGACACCGTGGAGAAAAAAGTACAGGTGTTAAGCGGAGGTGAGTTAAGTGAGTTTTCATGATGAACTGAATCAGAAAGTTGACAAGGTTAATAATCTTCTTGAAAGCGTATTAAAGGTGAATGCGGGCTTTGCCGATTACCTCATGGAGGCCATGCGCTACAGCGTTTACGGAACGGGCAAGAGACTTCGCCCCATTCTTATGGAGGCTACGGCGGAACTTTTCAGGGGAGATGCTCCGGAGCTGCCTTATTTTATGGCTGCCATCGAGCTTATACATTCATATTCGCTGGTGCACGACGATATGCCCTGCATCGACAATGACGAGTACAGAAGAGGCCGCAAGACGACCCATGCGGTTTACGGTGAGACCACAGCCCTTTTGGCCGGCGACGGACTCTTAAACTTTGCTTACGAAACCGCTGCAGCCGCATTCAACGACACCAAGGACCCGGTGAAGACAGCCGGCGCCATGAAGATTCTTACCCGTAAGGCAGGAATTTTCGGCATGGTAGGAGGTCAGGCGGTTGACGTAGACTGCGAGAAGAATAAGAACCCTCTTACCAAAGAAAAACTTCTTTATATTCATGAGAATAAAACTGCAGCTTTAATAGAGGCTGCCATGATGATAGGAGCGCTCTTAGGCGGAGCAAGCGCAGAAGATGTTAAGAAGATGGAAGAAGCCGCAAGTGCCATAGGCATCGCCTTCCAGATTCGCGACGATATCCTTGATGTTGTGGGCACCTTCGAAGAACTTGGCAAGCCCATAGGCTCCGATGCCGACAATGACAAGGACACCTATATAACCCTTTTTGGCTTCGACAAGGCCCAGGAAGACGTTAAGATGTATTCCGACAAGGCTTTAAGCATCATCGAAAGCTTTGAGGGCGACAAGAGCTTTCTTATAAAGCTCGTAGAGAGTCTCGTGTCACGCAACAAGTAGATTATTCGCTGAAAAGGGCTTCATCATGGTGCTTGAAAAGATATTAAAAGAAAACGACATTAAGAAAATACCCGAGTCCGAATGGCCCCTCCTTGCAGGGGAAATCCGCGACTTTCTCATAGACAAAATAAGTGTGACCGGGGGACATTTGGGCTCTAATCTCGGAGCGGTGGAACTCACCATGGCCCTGCATCTTTTTTGCAACCTTCCCGACGACAAAATCGTATGGGATGTAGGCCACCAGTCCTATACTCACAAGCTTCTTACCGGCAGAAGAGAAGGCTTTGACACCCTCAGAAAGTACGGCGGCATGGCAGGCTTTCCCAAGACCAAAGAAAGCCCCTGCGACTGCTTTAACACCGGGCACAGTTCCACATCCATTTCCGCGGGTCTCGGCCTTGTAAAGGCAAGAGATTTAAGAGGCGAGGACCACACCATAATATCCGTTATCGGTGACGGTTCCCTTACCGGTGGCATGGCTTACGAAGCCCTTAACAACGCTTCCAAGCTTACATCCAATTTCATCATCGTACTTAATGACAATAACATGTCCATTTCCGAGAACGTAGGCGGCGTATCCAAATACTTAAACTCCATCAGAACCGCCGACGGATATCTGGGACTTAAGGAGAGCGTTTACAACAATCTTATTAAGATTCCCGGCGGCGAAGGCATTGCCAAACGCATTAAAAAAGCCAAGAGTACAGTCAAAAGCATGGTAGTGCCGGGTATGTTCTTTGAGGACATGGGCATCACATATCTGGGCCCCGTGGACGGTCACGATGTTAAGGCTATTCTTACGGTACTTAAAGACGCTAAACGTTGTAAAGGTCCCGTCCTGGTACATGTCAATACCAAGAAAGGTAAAGGCTACCTTCCTGCCGAGAGACATCCTTCAAGATTTCACGGCACAGAGCCCTTCGATGTGGCAACGGGTCTTCCCACCCATCCCCACAATAAAGCCAATTACACCGATGTTTTCTCAACCGTCATGATGAAGCTTGGCGAAAGAAACGACAAGGTAGTGGCCATAACAGCCGCCATGGCTGACGGCACAGGCCTTAAAAGATTCAGAAACGCTTATCCCGACAGATTCTTTGACGTAGGCATAGCCGAGGAGCATGCGGTTACTTTTGCCGCAGGCCTTGCTGCAGGCGGCATGAGACCTGTCGTGGCAATATATTCATCCTTCTTACAAAGAGCTTACGATCAGATACTTCACGATGTCTGCATCCAGAGCCTTCCCGTTACCTTTGCTATAGACAGAGCGGGTGTTGTGGGAAGCGACGGAGAAACCCATCAGGGAATATTTGACATTTCCTTCCTGTCCTCCATTCCGGGCATTACCATTATGGCCCCCAAGAACAAGTGGGAATTATCCGATATGCTTAAGTTTGCGGTTTCTTTTGACGGTCCCACAGCCATAAGATATCCGAGGGGCGAAGCCTATGACGGCCTTGAAGGCTACAGAGCGCCCATAGCCCTCGGTAAGAGCGAGATGATATTCGAGGAGAACAGCGTAGCAATCGTGGCGCTTGGTTCCATGGTTAAGACCGCTGAGTCCGTACGTATGCGCCTTAAGATGGAAGGTATCAACTGCACTCTTGTAAATGCCAGATTTGTTAAGCCTCTTGATGAGGAAATGATTCTTTCACTGACCCGCAATCACAAGCTTATAGTCACCTGCGAAGAAAATGTTGCAAGCGGCGGCTTTGGCGAGAGGGTAAGAGAGTTCCTTGACAAAGAAGGCTCGGACGTAAACCTTATTACCGTATCCATTCCCGACGAATACGTTGAACACGGCAATGTAGACCTTCTTAAAAAAGAAATCGGCATAGACGAAGATTCAATTTATAATAAAATCATGTCCGCTTACAGCCGCCTGTAGGCTGCGGACTTAAGGACATTTTCACTTATGAAAGAAAGACTTGACGTATTACTGGTGGAACTCGGACTTTCCACGTCAAGAGAAAAAGCAAAAACAGTCATAATGGCCGGAGACGTATTCGTCAACGGTCAGAGAGAAGATAAAGCGGGTACCATGTTTGACCCGGAAAAGGTCAAAATCGAAGTGCGCGGCGACAAGCTTAAGTATGTAAGCCGCGGAGGCCTCAAGCTTGAAAAGGCTCTGGCTTCTTTCCCCATTGATCTTAAAGATGCGGTCTGCATGGATATCGGAGCTTCCACAGGAGGATTTACGGACTGCATGCTCCAAAACGGAGCCAAAAAGGTGTATGCTATAGATGTGGGCCACGGGCAGCTGGCCTGGAGTCTTCGTAACGACGAGAGAGTGGTCTGCATGGAAAAGACCAACTTCCGTTACGTTACCCCTGAGGACCTTGACGAGACACCTGATTTTGCCTCCTGCGACGTATCCTTTATTTCGCTTACGAAGATACTGGAACCGGCGGTAAATATCCTTAAGGACGGCGGCTTTATGGTATGTCTTATTAAGCCTCAGTTTGAAGCCGGTCGCGAGGAAGTGGGCAAAAAGGGCGTGGTGCGTGACAAAAACGTGCACATCGCCGTCATTAAAAAGGTTATGGAATATGCCCGCTCGGTAGGATTTAAGCTTCTGGGACTGGACTATTCACCCATAAAGGGCCCCGAAGGCAACATAGAATACCTTCTTTATATGACAAAGGCCGAAGATTTGGAACCTTCCGAATTTGACATAGAATCAACAGTTAATAAAGCACACGATTCACTTGATAAGTGAATGGAACGGAGCAGTTATGGATCGTTTTTTGATACGTACCAATGAATCCAAGGACGAAGGATTTAAAACCACCAATATCATCAAGGACTTCCTTGAATCTCACGGCAAGACCGCAATCCTCGAGATTATGGATGACAAGAAAATTTACGGCAAAGAAGAAGCTTCTTTCTTTGAAAAAGAAAGCCGCCCCGATGCAGCCATTATCCTCGGCGGAGACGGCACCATGCTCAGAGCCGCAAGAGATTTCGTGGAAGAGGAACTTCCCATCCTCGGTATCAATTTAGGAAGCCTCGGTTACCTTGCGGAGGTTGAAAAGGCCAATGTTACCGCAGCCTTGGAGAAACTTATTTCGGGTGACTTCTTTATCGAAGAAAGAATGATGCTTGAGGGCAACATCTTAAGAGAAGGCCAGACGGTAGCACATACCATGGCTCTTAACGATATAGCGGTTCTTAAGTCACTTCCCTTCAGAGCCATTAACTTTGACGTATACGTAAACGGACAGTTTTTAAAGTCTTACGGCGCCGACGGTGTCATTGTTTCCACACCCACCGGTTCCACCGGCTATAACCTTTCTGCGGGCGGTCCCATCGTAGAGCCCGGCGCAGACCTTCTGGTTATGACTCCCGTATGTCCTCACACCATGAATTCAAGAAGCATCATTCTTGCGGGTGAAGACGAAGTTTATATAGAGATTAAAGAAGCCAAAAACGGCGGCGAGCAGTCTGCTTTTGCCATGAGTGACGGCGCCGCACACTTTGACTTAAAGACGGGAGATTCTTTTGTCTTAAGAAGAAGCGACAAGCGTACCAGAATCATTAAGCTTAAAAAAGAAAGCTTTCTTGAAATTCTTCAAAAGAAGATGAATGACTAGGACGGAAAAAGGGGAAAATAGTGAAAAACGTAAGACACAAGAAAATACTTGAACTTATTGACAAGTATGACATCGACACTCAGGACGAGCTTTGCAGACTTCTTCTCGAGGAGGGCTTCAGCGTAACCCAGGCCACGGTTTCAAGGGATATCAATACCCTTCACCTTTACAAGAAAAATCTTGGCAACGGACGTCAGAAGTATGCAATAGATGCAGACAACGACCATGAACTCGACGAGAAATTTAAGAGAGTGTTAACCGACGGATTTGTGTCCATCGACATGGCTCAGAACATCCTTGTAATCAAGACGGTATCGGGAATGGCCATGGCTGTGGCGGCTGCGGTTGATTCTTTGAAGTATTCCGAGATTGTGGGCACCATAGCGGGTGACGACACCATTATGATGGCCATAAAGACCGTGGAAGACACGAGAATCGTTATGGATCGTATTAAGAGTATCATAGGGGTTTAGTACCTTTAGGATAGATTTAAAGCCAAACTCCGGGAGAGAAAAGGCAGTAAATTATGTTAGAGTATATGCACGTAAGAAACCTTGCACTTATTAAGGATTGCGAGATTTCTTTCACTAAGGGGCTTAATATTTTAACGGGTGAAACCGGCGCCGGCAAATCGGTGCTTTTAGGGTCCGTTAATCTTGCCCTGGGGGCCAAGGCGGATAAGGAGATTATACGTACGGGGGAGGAAGAAGCTTTTGTGGAGCTTGTTTTTTCTCTTAACGAATCTGCCCGCAAAACCTTAGAATCTATGGAAATCGAAGCCGATGACGGCTGCGTATGCGTATCAAGAAAATTCACCCAGACCAAAAACATTTTTAAGATTAACGGAGAGGTGGTGCCCGCTCGTCAGGTTAAAGAACTGGCAGGGGGTCTTCTTGACATACACGGACAGCACGAGCATCAGTCACTTCTTAACAACATTAAGCAGCGCGACATGATAGATGCTTTCGGGGGCGAGAAGGTAAGAGATGCCCTCAATGCGGTTTCTTTGGCTTGTGAGCGCTACGAAGAGCTTAAGGACGAACTTGACAAGGCCGAGCACATGTCTGAGGGCAGAGAGCGGGAGATAAGCCTTCTTAAGTACGAATGCGACGAAATCGAGGCGGCAGCCCTTAAGCCCGGCGAAGACGAAGAACTGGAAGAGGCATACAAAAAAATGCAGGCCTCCGAGAAGCTCTTAGGCTACGTCAATGAGTCCATGGGTCTTGTTTCTTCGGGGGCGGACGGTGATGCGGGAAGCCTTATTTCCAGAGCTTTGGGGCTTATGCGCAAAGCATCCGCCACGGATGAAGGTGCGGAGCACATGGCAGAGATTCTGGCAAGCGTTGAGGATATGCTGGGAGACTTTTCTTTGGAAGCTTCTCGCTATGCGGAGAGCCTTGAATTCTCCGAGGAGGATTTTGCCCGCACGGAGGAGCGCCTTAACACCATTAACGGTCTTAAGCTTAAATTCGGCTCCACCATAGAAAAAATACTTGCTTACTATGGCGAAAAGTCCGCAGAACTTGAGAAACTTGAGAATTTAAGCGAATACATAGAGAAACTTAAAAAAGATGTGAACACTTCACTGGCAGAATACAAAGAAAAGGCTCAGGCTTTAAGCGCACTTCGTAAGAGCGCGGCGGCCGATTTTTCCAAGCTTCTGGCTGAAGAACTTAAGTCCTTAAGTTTCCTTGATTCACGTTTCGATGTGGCCTTTGAAGGCGACAGTGACACCGTTTCTAAAAACGGTTTTGACAAAATAGAGTTTATGATATCCACCAACCCCGGTGAACCCATAAAGCCTATCAAAAATGTTGCAAGCGGCGGCGAACTTTCCAGAATCATGCTGGCCATCAAGACTATCCTTGCCAAAAAAGACGAGGTGGATGCCCTTATTTTTGACGAAATAGATGCGGGTATCAGCGGTCGTACGGCCTGGAAAGTGGCGGGACGCCTCTCCAAGCTTTCGAGAGAGCATCAGGTAATAGCCATTACCCACCTTGCCCAGATTGCGGCTTCGGCGGACTCTCACTTTGAGATAGTCAAGAGCGTGGATGGGGGCAGCACCGTTACCAACATATTAAGACTCGACGATGACGGGGAAATAAGAGAACTGGCGAGGATGCTCGGCTCAGATTCTTTGGACGAGGCAACCCTTTCCAATGCCAGGGAATTAAAACAAAAAGCCGATGAGCGAAAGGAAAGTTTATAATGGAAACAGCCGTTTCAAAATACGACAGGTTGTACAAGTGTATATATATTGCGGCTATTGCGGTTTACGCAGGCTTTCTGGCATTTTTGTTTTACAATCAGCTTCAGCCTTTGCTTACAGGAACTTCACTGTATGAATCGGATACGGCAGCGCATGTAAGTTTTGCGGTCTATGACGGATATTACCACAGCCTTGCGGCTTTTATATATCTGTTTTTTGTAAAGGTATTCGGACTTAAGACCGGTATTGTGCTTATCACTGCCACGCTTACGGCGGTAACCGCTTTTGCGATTCCTCTTACGGCGAAGCTTATAAGGGAAGTGCTTAGGAGAAGCGAGTATAGCATTCCGAACGCAGCGGTTCTTGTGATTTCTTTTTTTGCAAACATTCATACCGCATTTTATGTGTCGGCCGTCAACAAACAGCATTATATCGGCTATCAGTGCGCCAATATGTGGCACAATTCCACATACCTTTTTATGAGGTTTTTCGCTATACTTACCGTTATTGCCTTCATAAAACTTTATGAAGACTACGAGGAAGGTCCTCAGCCCGGTGAATGGATTGTGTTTACCCTTCTTTTGACCGTAACGACAGGATTTAAGGCAAGCTTCTTGACGGTTTTTGCTCCTGTGATGGTCTTTCTTCTTATCAGGGATCTTCTGTACGGAGAAAAGTTTAAAAGAGTATTTTCCATAGGCATGACTGTTGTGCTGCCCATCGGCGTCATGATACTTCAGAGCATAGTAATGGCGGGCGACGGCGGCTCAAACGGTTACGCATTCAGGCCTTTTTATGCTCTTAAGATGCGCGGGGATCATCCCAAGGTTTCACTTATTTTATCCGTTGCTTTTTTGCTTGTTGTGTTTTTTATACACCTCACTGATTTTTTCAGGGACAAGTTTTATCTTTGGACACTTGCCATGTGGGCGGTGGGCTTTCTTGAGGTCTTTTTATTTGTGGAGACCGGTGCGAGAGCCCTTGACAGTAACTTTATGTGGGGATATTCCATTGCACTGTTTTTCGCTTTCCTTATATCCATGGTTAAATTGTGCAGGGATATCTTTGACAAAAGAACAGGCACTGTAAAAAGAATCCTGTGCTTTGTCGCGGCGGCGGTTATGCTGTGGCATGTAATCAGCGGAGTGTGGTATTTTGCGCTCCTTCTTACGGGGGTAACCTATTTTGTCTGAGTCGATTTTTGACAGAACGGAGAAATTAATAGGGGCGGATAAGGTTGAACTCCTTAAAGGCAAGACCGTGGCGGTTTTCGGTCTCGGCGGAGTAGGCGGCTACGTATGTGAAGCCCTTGCCAGAGCCGGAGTGGGGCATCTCATGCTCATCGACAGGGACGAGGTTAACATAACTAATATCAACAGACAGATTGTGGCCCTTCATTCAACCATAGGTATGAAGAAGACAGATGCTTTTGCTAAGCGTCTGCGAGACATCAATCCGGATATAAAGTTAACTCTTCATGATTGCTTTTTTTTACCCGAAAACAGTAGTATTATAGATTTTAGAGAGTTGGATTACGTGGCGGACTGCGTGGACACGGTCACCGCCAAAATAGAGATTATCAAAAAGTCTAAAGAAGCCGGTGTCCCAGTGATTTCTTCCATGGGTACCGGCAATAAGCTCGACCCCGGGCAGTTTCAGATTGCGGACATCAGTAAGACCGAGGTATGTCCTCTGGCCAAGGTTATGCGCCGCGAGTTAAAAGAAAGGGGCATTAAGAGGGTGAAGGTTCTTTTTTCGAGAGAGCTTCCAGTTAAAACCGGTCTCAGGACTCCCGCCAGCATTTCTTTTGTGCCTCCGGTGGCGGGACTTATGATAGCAGGGGAAATAGTAAGAGATTTAATCAAGGATTAGTTATTGGTACAGGCAGTAAATCAAAGTCAGAATGGAGCAAAGAAACCATGAAGAAAATTTTGTTTGTTGCAAGTGAGGGTGTTCCTTTTATCAAAACGGGAGGTCTTGCGGACGTTGTGGGTTCCCTTCCCAAGTGTATTGACAAAAGGTATTTTGACGTGAGGGTATTTATTCCCAAGTACGCTTGTATGAGGGAAGAGGTTAAGGCGAAAATGCAGTACTTAACCCACTTCTACATGGACTACAACTGGAAGAATGAGTATGTGGGCGTTCTTACGGCTGTGGAGGACGGAATTACCTACTACTTTATCGACAGCGAATATTATTTCAACGGACTTAAGCCTTACGGCAACGATCCGCTTTTTGAAATTGAAAAATATGCTTATTTCTCAAAGGCGGTTTTATCTGCCCTTCCTTTAATAGATTTTCAGCCGGATGTCATTCATTGTCACGACTGGCAGACGGGTCTTGTGCCGGTATATTTAAAAGAACGCTTCATGGGCTCTGAATTCTACAGAGGCATCAAGAGCGTTATGACCATCCACAACCTTAAGTTCCAGGGTAAATGGGACGTTAAGGCGGTTAAGAGCATTACCGGACTTTCAGACTATTTCTTTACATCAGACAAACTTGAAGCTTACAAGGACGCCAACCTTTTGAAGGGCGGTCTTGTCTATGCCGATGCCATCACTACCGTAAGCCAGACCTATGCTCAGGAGATTATGACCGATTTCTACGGCGAGGGCTTAAACGGCCTTCTTTCGGCCCGGGCAAGGGACCTTCGCGGTATCGTTAACGGTATCGACTACGACGAATTCAATCCGGCAACTGACAAGGCATTAAAGTATCCTTTTGACGCAATCACCTTCAGAAAAGAAAAACCCAAGAACAAAACGGCTCTTCAGGCAGAACTGGGCCTTGCGGTCAATGCCAAGACCATGATGATAGGTATTATCTCAAGACTTACGGACCAGAAGGGTCTCGACCTTATAGCATATATGATGGACGAGCTCTGTCAGGACAATGTCCAGATAGTAGTGGTGGGTACCGGCGAAGAACGTTACGAGAACATGTTCAGACACTTTGACTGGAAGTACGGCGACAAAGTATCCGCCAACATCTATTACTCTGATGAACTTGCCCACAGAGTATATGCATCCTGTGACGCATTCTTAATGCCCTCATTATTTGAGCCCTGCGGCCTTTCACAGCTCATTGCCCTTCGTTACGGCACTATTCCCATCGTGCGCGAAACAGGCGGCTTAAAGGACACCGTAGAGCCTTATAACGAGTACGAGAGCAAAGGAACAGGATTCTCCTTCACCAATTACAACGCTCACGAAATGTTAGCCTGCATCAGAAATGCGGAACGCATCTACTATGACAAAAAACGCGAATGGAACAAACTCATCGACCGAGCTATGGCCGCCGACTTCTCCTGGCACAAAAGTGCCCTCAAATATCAGGAGATGTATGACTGGCTGGTAGGCTAGGAGCGGTGCAAAAATGTGAAAATTCGCATGAATCGCTGTGCTTGCACAAAGCGAGGCATGGGGATTTTTGCATTTTTATGGCGCGACAGCGGGAGGATTATCGAGCCTGTTTTTTAGGGTCGATAATAGGCGCCGCTCCTAGCCTACCAATAGGCGTGAAAAAATGGCGCGACAGCGGGAGGATTATTGAACCGTTTTTTGGTTCAATAATAGGCACCGTTCCTAGCCTGCCAGCCGGCTGGAGCAAAAGGGCGCGACAGCGGGAGGATACTAGGCGCCGTTCCCAGCCTACCAATAGCCGGGAGCGCTAACAGTTATACAAAAAACATTATCAGGGAGAATGGTATGGGTACAGAAAGAACTGCTTTGGGTAAAGCAACACTTATTATTTTAAACATAGGATTCGGAGCAATAGCGTTTGTGTGTCTCGTTGGTTTAGTGGCGATGGGATTTATACCGGACGACGGCTATCCGTCCATGAGAGGAATCATGATATTCATGGGGCTTATTATCTTCGGAATCATTGCTTATGTGGCCTTTATTTACTGGAATGCGTACAGGAAGAATGAACCGCAGAAGCTTAACACCGTTTCTACCGTCATTTTTGTGATTTATCTCATTTGCTTTGGCCTGTTTGCCATGAGTATTGACGTGGTACAGAAAATGGATATGAGTGAATACCTGGATATGACACAGAACTTCGATATGCGGGGATCGGTGATTGGAATGTTAACAAGTCTTATTGCACTGGGCATTATTATGGCCGAGGTTAAGGTTCACAAAAAAGGCAGAATAAGCCCGACCATGAAATATGCATGGATTCCGGTTCTTGCCCTGATGGCATATTCTTTTGTTTCAATGATTTACGGAGGATTGTTCGGACGAATTTCTGCTGCGGTAATCATTGGGTTTGCAGTTTCACTTTGCATGCATGCCGGAATTGTGCTTTTATCCTGTTGGATAGTTAATCAGGAGAAATTCTATGTTAAAAACTTTAGAGGCAACGCTTCCGGGCAGGGCATTCAGAATCCTTCTTTTGACGGGTCCGCTTTATAAACCCGTTAATTCACATATATTATCATCATTGATGTAGCCATGTTTAAATGAGAAGGGGAATTTATGGACTTCGTTAAGATGATAGAGGCCTTCAAGGGAATAGCCTGTGTGGTATCTCACCGAGTTAATGAAAAAGACAGAGAGAAAGCAGTTACCATAGTTGCTGCCAATAAAAAGTATCTTGCATCCGTAGGCAGACTTTCGGAGGAGTTTGTCCCCGGAAGACCGTATTCGTATTATATTGAGGCGGATTCCAATTTTGAGGCGCTGGTAAAGGCCTGCGTGGCGGGTAGCAGGATTTCTCATCAGTATGTTAATGCCACACTTTATGAAGCGTGGCTTGATTTTTATATGCTCCCGCTTGAGGAGGATGAAGAGGGCAACGGATACTGTCTTTTTTCCTATGAGATGAATAAAAAGACGGATACGGAGAAAATGTCCGATATCTCTGCGGATACGGCGCTTCATGTGCTTAAGACCTGTATTATGTTCAGGATGAACGATGAGTTTAAGCCTACTCTCGACTGGGTTGTCAAGGACATAAGGAACCAGTGCGAGTCCGACGGCTGTGCCATTATTCTTATTCATCCCCGGAAAAAAGAAATCGATATAATGTGTTATGACAGCGGCGCCCAGTTTGCGCCGGAGGATGAGGACGTATTCTTCAAAGAGGAGTTTTACGATATTGTGGAATCCTGGGAAGATTTTATGCACGGCTCCAATTGTGTCATTATTTCGGGCGAAGACGAGTTAAAGGTTGTGGAGCAAAAGAATCCTGCCTGGTACAATTCCCTTAAGTTTTCGGGGGTTAAGAGCCTTGTTCTTTATCCGCTTCGCAACAGAGAGACCATATACGGATACATTTTTGCCACCAATTTTAACGTTGAAAACACTGCCTTTATAAGAGAAATAATGGAGCTTAACTCCTACATTCTTTCTGCGGAAGTTGAAAATTTCCGTATGCGTGAGCAGCTTGAAATTCTCGGTACAAGAGACCTTCTTACGGGTGTGTTCAACAGGAATGCCATGAATAAGCGGGTGATGGAGCTTGCCGACGGTACGGTCTGTCCCGTCAAAGGAACAGGCGTGATATACGTCGACATGAACGGCCTTAAAAACGTCAACGACACCATGGGTCACAGTGAAGGTGACAAGATGATTAAGAGGATAGCTTCCAAACTGACGGGTGTCTGCAAAGGCAGGGACGTTTACCGCGCAGGCGGAGACGAGTTCGTGATTATTACTACTGACCTCAAAAGAGAAGAATTTGAGGCTTTGTATGAGGAACTTGACAAAGCGTCCGCAGTGCCCGGAGAACCTTCTTTTGCCCTGGGCGCAAGCTACAGCGATTCGGGCACAAATATTAAGAAAATAATGAAGGATGCCGATGCCGCCATGTACAAGAATAAAGCAGATTTTTACGATGCGCATCCGGATGCGGAAAGACGCGGAAGGCAATCTGCAGGGAATATGTGAAGTTAAAAAGACTTATCCGATTGGGTAGGTCTTTTCCTATGTGCCTTGACAATATGCTGTAATCACGTATAGTTTTTAGTTATGGAGGGTTGCGGATATGAAAAAATGGACTACCAAACAGATAGTATTTCTGGTACTGAATATAATCCTTGCCGTGATTGTAATAGTATTCGGGGTTAAGCTTTTTAAAGGCGGTCGCAACAGCGGTACCGTAACACCCGAAGGCGGCAGTGTTTCAAGCACTTCAAAACTTTACAATAAAGACAATGTCAAGGTAGAGGTTAAAATAGACACCAAGGTTATTGAGGACGGACTTCGCGAGATGGGTACCCTTGTAACGCAAGAGTATTATTTTACCCAGCTTGAGGAGTATACCAATACGGAGAAGTTCTGGATTTTTGATTCGACGGCTTCTTTTACCTACAGCTATGACGGAGTTGTGGCTGCGGGCATTGACTGCAGTAAGATAACGGTTGTTAAGGACGATGAGCAGAAGATTATCACCATTAAGATTCCCAAGGCCGAGATTACTTCCGTGACTATCGACAATGACAGCTTTAAGAAGTATGAAGAGAAGAACGGTCTCTGGAACAAGGTTACCACCGACAAGTTCAACGATTCCATGGCTGCCTTCAAACAAAAGGCACAGGAAAATGCGGTTTCGAGAGGACTTCTTAATAATGCCGACGAAAGCGCCGAGAAGATGATTCTTTCTTTTGCAAAGTCCGTTTCGGCAGCTGACGATTACAGTATTGTAACGGTGAGAGAGTAGGGAGGACAGGGTCATGAATACAGAGATTTTAAAGAAAACGGCTATAGCACTTTTGCTTGCGGCAGTGGCACTTTTTTCCATAACGGTTATTACTCCCGCGGCAGTTAATGTGGATCATCACAGAAATACATTTGAGCAGCTTGACAAAGAAATCGGCAATACACTCAAACTTACCGCAGGAGCCACGGCGGTGTCGGCGGTGATTACGCTTTTACCCGATGATACATGTACGCCCATTGCGGAGCAGTTTGCGGAACTGGGCACTTATTTTGTTATAGTGCTGAGTGCCTTGTATCTTGAGAAATATTTGATTACAATACTTGGGTATGTTTCTTTTTCCATACTCATTCCGTTAGTGTGCGTGATACTGGGCATAGGTATAATCGGCAAGAAGGACAAGGCCAAGGTGGCTTCTCTTAAACTGGGCATTTTTGCGGTGCTGGTTTATTTTTTGATTCCCATAAGCGTTAAGACTTCGGAGACGATTTACAATACTTATGAGAGCACACTTCAGGAGACCATTACCACAGCATCCGAGATTACGGTTTCGGATGAAGATGCGGGAGCGGTTGAGAAGTTTCTAAACTGGATCAAGAATGCGGCCGTTACGGTGGTTGATTATGTTACGGGCTTACTCAGCCGTTTTGTGGAGGCTATTGCGGTTATGATGGTAACCTCCTGCCTCATACCCATTCTGGTGGTGATATTCTTCTCGTGGCTTATGAAACTTTTGTTTAAGGTGGATATATCCTTTATAGACATTAAGCTTTTGCCGGGCAAGAAGCATCTGCACCTTCCTGGAACAAAGATCGAGTAATAATTTGGAGTTTTAAATGTTAATAGAATCTATAGTTAATCTGGCGCGAGAATACCTCCTTACGGGGGTTATTCTTGTGCTTGCGGTTGTGGCACTGTTCATTGTATATCGCGTCACAATCGGTAAGCGCGGAGACAAAGAACATAAGAAGATTAACTGGAAGCGCCT
>CAMNCH010000003.1 GCA_946534145.1 uncultured Lachnospiraceae bacterium | reverse complement strand
AGAGCTTCACTTGAAGGTGTAGATTATCCTGGGAAGTTAAGTTCTTCTGTTTTGTGTTAAGTAGTCAAGGTTTTAGATATGGCCTCGTGGCTCAGTTGGTTAGAGCGCCGCCCTGTCACGGCGGAGGTCGCGGGTTCGAGTCCCGCCGGGGTCGTTTCCTTATGGAAATGGGGTCTTAGCTCAGCTGGGAGAGCATCTGCCTTACAAGCAGAGGGTCATAGGTTCGAGCCCTATAGGCCCCAGATAAAAATAAATATGGATGGGTTCCCGAGTGGCCAAAGGGGACAGACTGTAAATCTGCTGCAAATTGCTTCGGTGGTTCGAATCCACCCCCATCCACTAGTCTTCGGACATAACTTAATATCGCGGGATGGAGCAGTCTGGAAGCTCGTCGGGCTCATAACCCGAAGGTCATAGGTTCAAATCCTATTCCCGCTACTCTATGCCCAGATAGCTCAGTTGGTAGAGCAGAGGACTGAAAATCCTCGTGTCACTGGTTCGATTCCGGTTCTGGGCATGTTTTTATTTAAACCTTGATTTTTCAAGGTTTTTTCTTTTTCCATTCTTTTGTATAATATTCTTATATAGGAGGTAACAATGTACTATCATGCATCGCAAACTCCCAACATTTCAATTCTTCAACCGCATCTTTCCGAGCATGGACGACCATTAGTTTATTTTTCCGACAGGCGAGAAAATGTTCTTGTTTATTTATGCAACGCCGTAGAGAAGTACTGCAGGGAAAACGGATATAATTATAGCGGTACATTTCAGAAATGGGGTCCATACGGTTTTGATCCCGATGGAGTTCTCCGAATTGAAGAATATTACCCAAACGCTTTAGCCGAAACATACAAAAATACTCCCGGTTACATTTATACTTGCTCATCCATTCCCGATGATTCTTCTCAGGTTAGTATTCCTCATGCGTTTGTATCAAGTATGCCTGTTAAACCTTTTTCATGCGAGAAAATATCTGATGCGTATGAAGAAATTATGAAAGCACATAAAAGCGGCTTGATTCGTATAACACCTTACGAAGAATTCATTGTAAAAAGAAAGAACTGGCTTAATCAGATAATAATTAGTGAGTACAAAGAAGCCACAGAACATCCCGAATACCGATTTTTCTTAAAAGGAAAATTTCCCGAAATACTGGAGGGTTTATCATGACTATAGAATCAATCAAAGAAGAAATCCGCAAGATGTCCGGCCATAATCCTGAATTAATGGTTAAGCTTAATCCAACCGCAAAACCTTCCTGCGGCGTTAAACTTCCTGATTTAAGAAATCTTGCCAAAGCCATAGCAAAAGAAGACTACAGATGGTTTTTGGACAATAATCCCATGGATACATTTGAAATGGAAACGCTACAAGCCTTTGTTATAGGTTATGCGAAAGATGACATTAATGTACTGCTTGACTACATGCGTAAGTTCATTCCTACCATTCATGACTGGTCAGTAAATGATTCTTTGTGCCAGACTTTTAAAATCGCAAGAAAATATCCTAAAGAAACCTATAGTCTTCTTATGGAGTTTAAGGACTCCAACAAAGAATTTGAGGTTCGCGTCGTCGCAGTAATGTTAATGAGCCAGTTTTTAAATGAGGAATATATCGACAGAATTATTGATGTCTTAGATTCTCTTTATACGGATTCCTATTATTCCAGAATGGGTGTAGCCTGGGCAGTAGCCACAGCAATGGCCAAGTTCCCCGATAAAGTTCTTTCATACATGAATTCACCCGACAACCATCTTGATGACTGGACTTTTAACAAGGCCATCCAAAAGATGAAAGAATCTTACCGCGTTGATAATTCTTTGGTTGCAAAAATAAAAAAGAGAGTATAACAAAGATTATGTACGTTATTTAATACATGCGTAACTGCTTTATTTTATAATGTTTTGCGTGTATAATGACAATGTAGGTTTGTGTGCACAAACCGATAATTGATATACAGAGAGGGAATATAATGCAAAGACTTGTGGGAACTGTTTCAAGAGGTATCAGAGGTCCCATTATCCGTGAGGGTGATGACCTTGTTAAGATTACCGTTGACAGTGTTTTAGCAGCTGCGGAAAGTGAAGGTTTTTCACTTAGAGACAGAGATGTTGTAGCCATAACAGAATCTGTTGTTGCCAGAGCTCAGGGCAATTACGCAACAATTGATGATATCGCAAAAGATGTCAGAGCGAAACTTGGAGGAGGGACTGTCGGAGTTATTTTCCCGATTCTTTCCAGAAACCGTTTTGCAGTTAACTTAAAGGGAATAGCAAGGGGCTGTAAGAAGATAGTATTGATGCTCAGCTACCCCAGTGATGAAGTAGGTAATTCTCTTCTGACATACGACCAGCTCGATGAAGCCGGCGTTAATCCTTATTCGGATGTACTTACCTACGAAAAATACAGAGAACTCTTTGGAGAGAACAAACACGAATTTACCGGTGTTGATTATGTTCAGTATTATCTGGACCTTATTCAAGGCGAGGGCTGTGAAGCAGAGATTATTTTTGCCAACCGCGCCAAGACCATCCTTGATTATACGGAGAAAGTAATCAACTGTGATATTCATACACGAGTTCGTACCAAAAGAATATTACGTAACAGCGGTGCCAAAATCGTATGCGGACTTGATGATATTCTTACCTCATCTGTAGACGGAAGCGGTTACAACGATCAGTACGGATTATTGGGCTCCAACAAATCCACGGAAGAAAAAATAAAACTTTTCCCCAAGGACTGTAAGGGCCTCGTTACAGAAATACAGCAGAAGTTCCTTGAAAAAACAGGCAAGCACGTGGAAGTAATGGTATACGGCGACGGAGCCTTCAAGGATCCTCAGGGTAAGATTTGGGAACTTGCGGACCCGGTTGTTTCACCCGCGTATACGGACGGACTTATCGGAACGCCCAATGAGCTTAAGCTTAAGTATCTTGCGGACAATGATTTTGCCAACCTTTCGGGCGAAGCATTAAAGCAGGCCATTAGCGAAAAGATCAGGACCAAGGATGAGAATTTAAAAGGTAATATGGCTTCGCAGGGCACCACACCGAGACAACTTACCGATTTAATCGGTTCCCTTTGCGACCTGACATCCGGTTCGGGAGATAAGGGAACGCCCATTATTTTGATTCAGGGCTATTTTGACAATTATACAAACGAATAAGCTGTTCAAAGACCCGGGGTATAGCCTTATCTTTATGGCTTATACACGGGTCTTTCTATTTGTGTAGCGACGAGCCATGCGGCTGCCGAGCTTGCTCGGGCAGACATATGGCGACCGCATACAATCTCGGATTGCATCATTAAGCAATCCGATGATTGGGAAAGAGATGGAGAAGTTAGAGTATGGAGAAAGATTATTGCGTAGTCATTGGCGGTGTTAACGTCGACATAGGCGGCAAGCCCGACGCACCACTGATTCCAAGAGACTCAAATCCCGGGAGAATTATTATTTCTCTTGGCGGAGTAGGGCGTAACATTGCCCACAACATGACCCTTTTGGGCCTTAAAGTTAAACTTATTACAGCCATCGGCGATGATGATAACGGTAAAAAAATCATCGACAGCTGTAACGAACTGGGGATTGACATAGAAGGATACTGCAAGTGTCCCGATGATGCCACATCTTCTTACTTGTTTATTGCCAATAATAACGGAGACATGTCTGTGGCAATAAGCGACATGAACATTTACAAGAATATTACGCCCGAATATCTTGAGAAAAGACTTCCCGAGATTAATAAGGCAAAACTTGTGGTTGTAGATACCAACATTCCGACAGAAAGTATCGCATTCCTTACCAAAAAGTGTAAGGTTCCGATTTTTGCAGACCCGGTTTCCTGCACTAAGGCCGCTAGATTGCTGCCTTCTTTATCAGGACTCTATGCCGTAACACCAAATGCATTAGAGACACGTATTCTTACCGGCATTAAGGTAGAAGCCTCCGAAGATGAGACTTTGGAGAAGGCTGTAAAGGTCTTTCTCGATGCGGGAGTTAAGAACGTAGCCCTCACTCTTGGCGAAGACGGATTATATATTGCAGACAAAAAGAACGGATTTCACGTAAGAAATCTCCCCTGCAAGCTTGTTAATGCGACAGGTGCGGGAGATGCCATGATGGCAGGTTTCGCTTACGCCTACATTAAAGAGATGTCGTTAAAAGAAACTGCTCTTGTAGGTCTTGCAGCAGCATCCATCGCTTGCGAAAGCACCACCACCATCAATGAAAACTTAAACATTGAATCGGTGCTTAAGAGGGCCGGATTAATGTAAAGAACGGATCTATATCCGCTTTAATGAGATAGTAAAGTGCTCAGTGCTTTATTATAGATAGGAGAAAGAAGGATTATGGAATTTAATACGTATCTGGATGTAGCCCCGGAAGTTAAAAAGGCTATCGAAGAAGGCAAGCCGGTTGTGGCTCTTGAGTCCACCATCATTTCACACGGAATGCCCTACCCCAAGAACGTTGAGACCGCTCTCAATGTTGAAAAAGTAATAAGAGACAACGGCGCAGTGCCCGCAACAATAGCTATTATCGGAGGCCGCCTCAAGGCAGGTCTTTCAAAAGAAGAAATTGAATATCTCGGCAAAACAGGACAGAAGGTTACCAAGGTTTCCAGAAGAGACCTTCCCGTAATCGTATCCAAGAAAATGGACGGAGCCACCACAGTTGCCACTACCATGATTATTGCTGCAATGGCAGGTATCAAGGTATTTGCAACAGGCGGTATCGGCGGTGTTCACAGAGGAGCAGAGACCACAATGGACATTTCCGCAGACCTTGAAGAACTTGCACAGACACCTGTTTTGGTAGTATGTGCGGGTGCCAAGGCAATTCTTGATCTTGGACTTACTCTTGAATATCTTGAGACCAAGGGTGTTCCCGTAATCGGTTACGGCACCGAGGAGCTTCCTGCTTTCTACACCAGAAAGTCAGGATTCAAGGTAGATTACAGACTTGATACTCCCGCAGAAGTTGCAGCAGCATTTGTTGCCAAAAAAGAACTGGGCATGGCCGGCGGTATGCTTTTGACCAACCCTATCCCCGAGCAGTATGCTATGGACGATAAAGTTATTAACGCCGCAATCGACCAGGCTATAAAAGAAAGCGTCGAGCAGGGCATCAAGGGCAAGGCTACCACACCTTTCCTTCTTGCAAGAGTAGTTGAACTTACCGGCGGAGATTCTCTTGAATCCAATATACAACTTGTATATAACAACGCGACAGTTGCTGCCAAAACAGCAGTAGAAATCAGTAAAATGTAACAAAAAAGCGCTATTTTGCATTAAAAGATAGTAATCATTAAAAGCAAGATGTATAATAACTACATCTTGCTTTTGCATTTAAGCATGCATTTAGATATATTTGGGGTTTGTTATGGGTAAAAAAGAGAAAAAAGAAGAAGAAAAGAATCGGTTTCATAAAACTTATAATCCGATTGGCAATGCTGCCTTCATAACGAAGCATATGTTCAAACATGCTCCGGAACTGAAATTCTATATTCTTATAGCAGTAGTAACCGCTCCTGCCATGAGTTATCTGTGGACATTTATGTCCAAATTCGTAATCGATATAGTCACAAACGATAAGGGAGTGAAGAATCTGTCTGTTATTCTGGGTATTACTTTCGTAACGCAGATAGTCGTAACAATTCTTCGCACAAAACAAGAAGCCGTAATATGGTGGAAGATGATTTTTGCCCGTCTTAAGATGATGAACGGTATCAACGTCATAAGTATGTCCATGGATTATGAAATGCTTGAGGATGCAGACGTAATGGACACTTATCAGAAAGCCAAGAATTCCTGCGGCGGTAACAATAACGGTGTTGAAGGCATGATGCATACTGTTCAGAATATTGCCGAGAATTGTCTGGTGGTTCTGGTTGGCTTGTGTATTCTCGGAACTCTGAGCGTTCCGGTGGTTCTTATTATGACTTCTATCGCCATAATCAACTTTTTGATTACCAATCACACCGGCAAAGTCACAAAAGCAAAAATCTGGGACCCGCTTGCACTTTGGTGGAGAAAGAACGGATACATGCAGGACCTCACCACCGATTTCAAAATGGGTAAAGATATCCGCATGTATGGGTTAAAAGACTATATCGTTAACCGTTTCCATGAGTTAAACAAAGAAAGAATAGAGGCGGAGAGGAAAAACCAGCTTATTTGGTGGATAAACGGCCAGATAGGAACTGTTTTGTGGATAATTTCCCAGCTTTTAATGTATGGCTGGTTGATTTATTCGATATTTCAAGGAAATATGACCATTGGCAATTTCAGCCTTTATCTCGGAGTTTCCGCGACATTTTTCTCTTATATCAATTCGCTACTTAACAACATTAACAACCTTTTGGCAAGAAGCCGTGAAGTTGATGACTTCAGAAGCTTTTTAGATTTGGATTCCGATAAAGAAGAAAACACGATACCGGTACCGAAGTTCGATACCTACGAATTTAAGTTTGAAAACGTTTCTTTTAAATATCCGAAGGCTGACAGTTATGCCCTTAAAAATCTTAATCTCACAGTAATAGCCGGTGAGCGCCTTGCGGTAGTGGGACTTAACGGAGCCGGCAAGACCACTTTCATTAAGCTTCTTTTGCGACTCTACGAGCCGACCGAAGGAAAGATATATTTAAACGGAACCGATGTATCACGTTACGACAAAGAAGAATACTACAATCTCTTCTCTCCCGTATTCCAGGATGTTAATCTCTTTGCATATCCGCTTTGTGAAAACGTATCAATGGCTACACCCGAGGAAACGGACAAAGAAAAAGCAAAAGAATGCCTTGAGGCAGCAGGCATGAAAGAAAAAGTCGACAGCCTTCCTGCCGGAGTGGATACTCAGCTGCTTAAGATAATTTACGACGAAGGAGTAGATCTTTCCGGAGGAGAGAAGCAGAAGCTTGCTTTGGCCAGAGCACTTTATAAAAATGCGCCGGTTGTAGTGCTGGATGAACCTACGGCGGCCCTTGATGCTCTTGCTGAGGCTAAACTCTATGCTGACTTTGATAAACTCATAGGCGGTAAAACTGCCATATACATCAGCCACAGACTTAGTTCCACTCAATTCTGCTCACATGTTGCGATGTTTAAAGACGGTGAACTGGTTGAATACGGAACACACGATTCTCTGATGGAAAAGGGCGGAGCCTACAGCGAGATGTTTAATGTTCAGGCTCAATACTATGTGGATGGGGGTGAAGAAGATGGCGAATAAGAAAAAAGAAAAACGTCCCCCGATAGTTTCAAAAACACTTTTTTACATGCTTAAAGTTATAAACAAAAAAGCAAAAGGATTATATGCACTCTACTTTTTAAAATTTCTGGGAAGTGCCCTGAGTGAAGTGCAGGTCCTTCTTTTGCCGAAACTGTTAATCGATGAACTGGAGCTTGTGATAAATGGAGCGGATAAGGCCGCTCATGTGAAACCGGTTATCATCTATGTTGCCCTGACTCTTGCAGCGCAGTTCTTGTCACGCTTCTTAAGCAACATATGTGACTCGCACAAGAATGTATACTCAAATATTACAGACATGTATTTTCAGGAAAGGCTTGCAGAGAAATGCATGGAAATGGATTTTCAGTATACGGAATCGTCAGAGGTACTTGATAAACAGGAAAAAGCAAAGACGGGTATTTCCTGGTACAGCGGCGGTGCGGTGTCGATTATTGACTGCTTTTTTCAAACTCTTTACAACATAGCCCTAATGATAACCTCAGTGGTGATAATAGCCATATATTGTCCGCTGTTGCTTCCCATTCAGATTATCGGCATGGGACTTATAACGTATTTTAATTACAGGAACCAGCTGATTCAGTTAAGAGACTTTGCCAAACTTGCCAAGCACAACCGTGTATTCGGATACGTTTTCTTTACATTAACGGATTACAGATACGGAAAAGAAATACGTTTGTACAACGGTAAAGATATGATGTCCAGGCAGGCGGATTATTGGGCGCAGAATCAGTCTGATATTTGGAGAAATCAGGCCGAAGAAAGAGTTAAAAACGACTACTGCGGAGATATAGTCAATGCAGTAAGAGACGGAATCAGTTATTTCTATATGGGCTACAGAGCTCTTAAAAAGATTATTTCTCTCGGAGAATTCACCATGTGCGTAGCTTCAGCAAGCAGACTGTACAACAGTCTGTTAGGCATAGCCATGGGAATCAGACAGATTAACGAGAAGTGCAATTACGCTTATCAGTACATCGATTTCATGGAATATCCCAGCGCTATATCAAAAGGCGAAAGAAAGGTCGAGGACAAGCCACACGTTATTGAGTTTAGGGATGTTTCCTTTAAATACCCGGGAACCGATGTTTTCGTGCTTGAGCATGTCAGTATTAAGATTGACCCCAAAGAACATCTTTCTATCGTAGGATTAAACGGAGCCGGTAAGACCACGTTTATCAAGCTTCTGTGCAGACTCTACGATGTTACCGAAGGAGAAATTCTGATAGACGGAGTAAATATAAAAGAATACTCCGACGAGGAATACAGGAAGTTCTTTGCCGTGGTATTCCAGGACTTTAAGCTGTTTGCTTTTTCATTAAGGGATAACATAGCTCTCGGCGACATATCGTCTGAGCCTAAACAGGAAAAGATAGAAGAAGCGTTAAAGTTATCCGGCCTATACGAAGATGCGGTAAAGCTTGACAACGGCCTTGATACAATGCTTTATAAATCATTCGATGAAAAGGGAACGGAGCTTTCGGGAGGCCAGCAGCAAAAGACCGCCATCAGCAGAGCGCTGTACAGGAATGCTCCGATTATTATACTGGATGAACCTACAGCCGCCCTCGACCCCATGGCCGAGTACGAGATTTACAGTAAGTTTGATACGCTGGTAGGCAATAAATCGGCGATTTATATCTCCCACAGACTTTCAAGCTGTAAGTTCTGTGACAAGATAGCGGTATTCGCTGACAAGACCATTAAAGAATACGGCAATCACAATGAGCTTGTTAACATTGAAGGCGGCATCTACGCAGAAATGTTTAAAACTCAGGCTCAGTACTACGTAGATTCAACAAAAGCAGCAATGTAAAAGACAAACCGGACTGACACCCTCAGCCCGGTTTCTTCTTAACAATTGTTAAGAAATGTTAATATGGGTTTAAAGCTATTGTTTTTGTGGGCAAAGTAAGAGAAAATGGTTTCAAATCAGGAGGGGTTATTATGACTATTACCAAGAAAAGCATATTCTTTAGCGGCATTATTCTTTTAATAATCTTACTCATCCTTTTTTCTGAAAAAAGTGAAGCTGCAACACTTACAAAATGGAACATTACGGATGAGGTCTCCACAAATCTTATTTATAATTTCTCAGAGTACAAGGAGAATCTATTTAACGTTACAGACGATTATTTCCATTATGGTCCAAAGGATTACTTTATGACAGCCAATAAAGGAAAGCTTTATTGTGTTGAGAATATATGGGCAGAGAACAAAGAAGAAAGAACAAGCATAGAAGCCCAGCGTCTTCAGATATTTGATTGCAACACAAAGGAAATCTCTACTACATACTATTACGACGATACTTTTGTGGAAGATTTTTTTGTAAGTAACGGAACAATTATCTTCTTTTACAAAGAGCCGGTTTTCTCGAAAGGCTTTGAATATGACAAATCGATACAGGCAGATAAATTCGGTAATAAGGTATGTGCAAGTATAGCAAAAGAAGACGGAACTTTATTAAAGGGCGTGGAATTAACTTCTTTGTACACATCACTGAAAGGTCCGATTAAGGACGAGAAAATTTATTACGAAAGTGCCACAGGCAGATTTATAGCCATAGGAGAAGACGGAAAAATCGCTGTTTCAAACAGGTTTTGTACCGTTGTTGATGTTTTTAGCGAGTATAAGAATCAGAAAGTCCAATTCCTTTTTGAGACCAATGACGGAAGACTTATATTTAAAAGCAGTGGCAGCGGAAGCACCTCAACGATTTTTTACATTGACACATACAACATAAAAGAGATTCAGGATGTTTCTTTTTATTTTAGCAAGGTAATGGAAACACCTGCCGGAGAAATTGTCTACAGAACTTACCCGGATGAAACCTTTGTAAGGTGGAATACCGAAAGCGGGAAAAGAGAAAAGTTTTTGAGTTTTAACCAAAGTTATTTAAAGAACGCTTACGTGGCCATGAATGATGCGGGAGAAGTCTTTGTACTTAAGGACGGAAACCTGAGAGTATTCTCGCAGAATGCGAAAGAACCTGTAACAGTTACAGTTCAGAAGTATGCCCAATGGGATCCTAATATTGACAAAGTACTGCAAGAATATGAAATGACTCATCCAAACGTTAAGTTTGAATTTGTTTCTTTTGGGAACAAAGAAGATGACGAGGAGACACGTTTTCAAACAACCGTTAAAGCCATATCGGAAGGGAAAGGAGCCGATATTATCAGTATCCGCGAAGATTCCTTTGATACTTTTTATGAGGCCGGATGTGTAAGGGATATTTCGGACTATCTTTCGGAAGAAGAAAAAGATAATATGTTTACTGCCTTTTTAGATGCATCGGGCAAAGACGGCAAACTGTATAAATATCCGTCATTTTACACCAGAAAAACTTTGGGAGCCAAAAAAGGTACATTTGCAGCAGACTCATACACAGCCACTGAATTACTTCTTCTTTTGGAGAAAAGGGAAAAAGAAGGAAAGCCTTATAAAGCCTTGTGTTATGGTGACGAAATAATCAATCCTTTCGACATTTTCTCCTACGCAATGGATGAATCGGAATTTATTGACTGGAATGAAGGGATATGTTCTTTTGACTCTGACATATTTATAAGAATATTAAAGCAATGTAACAAATATTACTCTGATAAGGCGAACTTACCTGCACAGGAAAAAGAAAGAGCAGAAGCGCTTTTAAATGACGAAGCGTTATTTGTGTTAATAGACAGTATGACGCTTGGCGAATTTGAAAAGTACAAATCTGTCTGCGGTGAGAAATTTACAATCGTGGGATATCCTACAACGGCAAAAAGCGGAAACATTACATCCTACCACAGAGCGCTGATAATAAATAAAAAAACGAAGAATTATGACGTAATCAAGGATATCCTGAACTGTGTGTACAAAAACTATTGGGGAAAAAGCGCTATGTATGATATTCCGGTATCTAAAGACTATTATGATGAATTAGTCATAGAAGGAAATGAAAGCGATTCCGACATATATGAAATCAGACCTACCGGTTATGTGGAATTAACCGAAGGGTACAAAGAAGCAATTATGGCTGTTGCAGCTCCTTCTCCGGCACTGATTCTGGGAAAAAACAGTATGTTCCCGTTGACAAAAAAAGAAGACGGAACCTCTTATATAAATGAGTTTATAGCTTATTTTGACAGCATTCGCCTGACTGATAAACGCTTCGAGCCGGTCTGGGTTATAATGAATGAAGAAGTCGACAAGATGTACAAACAGAATATTTCGGAAAAAGAAACCGCCGCAAACATTCAGAAAAAGGTTTCGGAGTATTTAAGTAATCTTCAGTAAAGGGGTCGTGGTTATGTTTAACATTTTACTTTGCGATGATGAGGACGATATCGTATACGCTTTAAAAATCTATTTAAAGGACCCAAACTTTTCTTTTTACGAAGCGCGAAACGGCAAAGAAGCCATTGAAGCGGTAAAAGCAAACAGAATCGACCTTATTCTTCTTGATATCATGATGCCCCAGATGGACGGAATTGAAGCTATGAAGGCTATTAGGCAGTACAGCAATGTGCCTGTTATACTCCTAACCGCCAAAAGCGAAAATATCGATAAAATTGCGGGATTGGAAGAAGGCGCTGATGACTACATCACAAAACCCTTCAATCCTCTTGAAGTGCGCGCCCGCGTAAACGCTCAGCTTAGGCGCTATACCAGGCTTGGTGGCAATACCGCTCTCGGAGAGACACTTTTGGTGGGGGGCTTAGAGCTTGATGACAGGGAAAAAGAAGTAAGGCTCAACGGAGAACCGATTTCTTTTACCAATACAGAGTACGAAATTCTTAAGCTTCTTATGAACAACAAGGGCAAATGCTTTTCTCCCGCAGAAATTTACTCACACATATGGAAAGAAAGCGCTATCGGCAGTGAAAGAACAATTGCCGTACACATTCGCCACATTAGGGAGAAGATAGAAATCGACCCCGCCAATCCGAGATATTTGACGGCGGTATGGGGTCAGGGATACAAGATTAACAGTTCAGAAGTGAAAGGGGACCGCTTGTGAAAAGAATATTACTATCTGTTCTGTATGCTTTTTTAATGATTGTCGGGCTCCTGGGACTTTTCTTTGAGGGAACCATGTTCATTGACCGTCTTAACGGCGGAAAGATGAATACGAGAATAGTATGGGCCTACGACACTGATAAGGGACTTTTTCAATATGCGAAGATTATCAGTGAGTATGTGGAAGCCGGTAAATTGGATGAGCTTAAAAATATTTGCGAAGAAAGCGGAGTTAAGTTCGCCGTATATACCAAAAACGGCTCCTTCCGCGGAAGAAATATGGACTGGCCCGAGGAAGGTGCTGCCCTCACCACAGGTTATACCACTGACAAAGAAACCTACGTGATACGGCTTCAAATAAGCGATATGATTTCTCCGGAAGTCGGAGAGACTGTAGCGAGGGTCTGGATGTTCTTTTACGGAAGTTTTGTAAAAGAAGGAGCATTGACGGTAATCAGCATTGTTCTTCTGGTATTCGGAGCAATGCTTTTTGTCTCGCGCGGACATGTAATGGTTAAGTATCTGCTGGCGCTTGCGGGACTCTTTGCGGGCAATATCCTTTTGGTAAAATCAAGCAGCCGGCAGAATACGTATTATTTGTCACTATGTCTGATTGTTGAAGCGATTATTCTGATAGCGGTCGGGGCAATTTATATATCAAAAATCTCAAACCTCAGAAAAGCTGTCAAAGAAATAGCGGACGGAAACATAAACCGTACTGTAGATGAAAAAGAATACCCTGTATCTCTAAAGGGATTTGCTCATGATATCGGAAGGGTGTCGGAAAGTGTTTCTTTGGCCGTTAACGAGCGCATGAAGAGTGAAAGACTGAAAACAGAACTTATTACCAATATCTCTCACGACATTAAAACTCCCCTGACATCGATTATCAACTTCTCAGACCTGATTAACAAAGACGAGGCTTCCGAAGAGGAAAAGAAAGAATACGCCGAACATCTTCACAAGCAGTCGGTAAGACTAAAAGAGTTACTGGAATCCCTGATAGAAGCATCAAAAGCGGCAACGGGAGCAGTAGAGCTTCACATGAGTCCCTGCGATGTTCATATTATTCTCGAGCAATGTGTTGTGGAATATGAGCACAAGCTAAATGAAGCGGATATCACGCTAATGGAATCTTACCCCGAAGAGAAGCTGATGATTTCCGCGGATGCCAAGTTCCTAAGCAGAATATTTGAAAACCTTTTAACCAACATTTCCAAGTATTCCATGCCCGGCTCCAGAGCATATGTAAGCGCAACGAAAAAAGAAGGACAGGTAATTATAAGCTTTAAGAACATGTCCAAAGACCCTCTGAATTTCTCCATGGAAGAACTGACGGAGCGTTTTGTAAGAGGCGACCTTTCCAGACATTCGGAAGGTCACGGACTGGGACTTTCAATAGTTAAAAGTCTTATGGATCTTCAGAACGGAAAACTGTTAATGTATGCGGAAGCAGATTTGTTTGTGGCGGAATTATCGTTCCCGCTCTTAGAAATTGCAGAAGAAGAGACAGAAATAAAAGAGGGATAGCACTTGCGGCTATCCCTTCTCTTATGGAATTTTGTCAGCGGAATATTTCATTCAAATTCTTAATCTTATTTTTGCTGGAGGAAACAATAAATACCTTGTCACCTGCCTGAAGTGTGGAGTCGCCACTGGGAATCTTCATTTCGCCGTTTCGAATTATTGCGGCCACTATAGTGTCCTTTTTAAGCTTAAATGCCTTGTCTCTGAAAGGAATATTAAGGTGACTGCATTCCTCGGTTATGCTAAACTCCATGAGCTCGGCGAGAGAGTCGCAGATGCTGTTGAAGCGCAGGATTTCGTTTTTGGCATCGCGCATCTGGGCATTTCTTACGTAGCGGTATAATTTGTTGGCTGCAACTTCACAAGGAGAAACGGTGATATCCATATTAACTTTGTGAAGCATTTTTGCGTGTGCTACGGTATCGACCCTTGTGATGATAGAGGGAACACCAACGGCCCAGGCATACATACTTACCACGAGGTTGGCTTCGTCACGATCTGTGATTGAGGCCACCACATCTTTTTTGGAGATGTGCTCGGCTTCGAGAACTTCAACGGATTCCGCATTACCGTAAGAAATCTTGGCCTTTGGATATTTCTCCATAAGCTTCTTGCAGTTTTGGATATTTTCTTCAATGATAGTTACGTCTTTGCCGGCTTTTAACAATTCGCCTGCCAGATAATCGCCGGTGAAACCACCGCCGACTATTAGAACTTTCTTGGAACTAGTGGTAATGATACCCATGTTTTTGAAAGTATCGGAAACTCCTTTTTGGTCGGTGATAAGGTAAACATTGTCGCCTTCCTCGCAGATGAAGTTACCATCCGGAATAAAAAGCTTGGAATCGCGGGTCACGGCAACAATAAGGAAGCTTCCGCTAAGTTCTTTGTGAAGCTCAAGAAGGGTTTTTCCCGCAAAAGGCGAGTCTTTCAAGACCACAATCGAAAGCATCTTTACAGCATCGTCAAAGAAAGAATCCAGGCGTACATGTCCGGGAAGACCGATATTGTTATGAATAATCTCGGCCACATCAATCTTGGGACGCACGATATGATCTATGTGATATTCCTTGATTAAGGATTCTTTTTCCAAAGAAAGGTCCGGAAGGACGAGTCTTGCGGCAGTGTACTTGGTGCCGAGGTTTTTGGCCTGCAGACAGCTAAGAAGGTTGATTTCGTCCACGGCGGTAAGCGCCACCAGCATATCGGCGGTTTCGGCCCCGGCCTTTTTAAGAGTTTCTCTTGAGGCTCCGCTTCCTTCGATACCCGTTACGTTGTATTTGTCCGTGACAGAGTCGATTATTCTTTTGGAGCAGTCTATAACAGTTACGTCAATGCCTTCTTTTGTCAGCATTTCGATTAAAGTAAGACCTGTTTTACCGATTCCGACAACTATAACTTTCATTTGCTTTTCTCCCTTTTAAGTCTCTCTGTTTTGTGCTTTTCAAGTGAAAAATAAACTTTCTTTATAGTTAAGCCCTGTACCAAAACCGTAAAGAAAATGGTTACAAAGGTTACGTTCATAAATATCAGGTACACATCATGTGGAAGGAATTCCCTGGTGCCCAGTGCCAGTGCCAAAGAAAGTCCGCCTTTAAGTGCCGACCAGGTCATTAAGCATACATACTCCCTGAGGCTGTAATTACCGGGCATTTTGCGACCGGTCAAGAGGCTGCTTATGAATACGCCGAAAGCTCTTGAAATGATTATAGCGAGAATTGCTACGGGCACCAGCAAAAGAACATATTTACTAAGCTCGATATTAAGTACCAGCAGGGCTATCATTACAAATAAAACTGCGTTGAGAATTGACTCGAGAATCTCCCAAAAGTCCTTGTAGTATTCTTTTTCATCTATAACCACTACACGGTTCTCAATTCTTGAGAAGGCATAAGAGAAATACATTCCGCATACAACAGAGGCAATTACGCCCGAGAATCCCAAGTGTTCGCAGATGATATATACAAGGGAAACATTAAGAAGAGAAATAAGTATATATTTGATAGGGTCTCTTGTAAGTTTAATCAATGCAAAGAAGATTGAGGACATTACCAGCGCAACCGCAATTGCTCCGAGGATTTCTTTGAAGAAAAGCACCATGAAGTTGGAGCCTTCGCTTTTGGTAATGAGACCGCGGACAAAGATAAAAAGCGTTACGCCGGTACCGTCGTTAAAGAGGGACTCGTTCTCAATAACAGAGCAAACATTTTTGGAAAGACCAATCTTGTTAAGAATACCCGTTGCAGCAATAGGGTCGGTGGGAGAAACCACACAGCCGAGCAAAATGCAGGATGTTATATCAAGGGGAAGCTTAAAGAGCAGGCTCACAAGGTAGAATAAAATTCCGTAAAATACGGAAGATATAACGGTAGTCAAAAGAGCAAGAAGGGAAATGGGGCGGATATTCTGCTTGAATTTGTTCATATTGACTTTGCTGGCTCCCGCAAAAAGCATGAAGCAGAGGACGCCGTCCATAAGATATTCTTCAAATCCAAAGTCGCCGAGTCTGTCTATAAAGTTATTAAGGGAATCGATATCGGAACATTTTCTCGCAAGAAGAAGCCCCAGAGATATTATTAAAGAAAACAGAATCAGCGCGATGTCGCTCTGGAGCTTAAAAACCCGCTCGTTAAGCAAGCCGATTCCGACAATAAAAATCAATACGATAATCAAAAACAACAATACATTCATAAAACTCTACCCCTCTGAAAGAAAAAAGAATATCTAAACTTATTCAGATATCCTTTTTACATAACAGTATTTTATATCAGTTTTATTGTGCCGTCAAAATATCTTTAATTTCTGCGAGGCTCCCTGTGAAAGAAAAATCCAAGATTAATGCGAACCTCGCGCCTGTCTATATCGGCGTTGGTATAGCAGCAGGTATCAAAGCCGATTAACTCAAAGCCCTGATGAAGATAGAAACCTATGGCATTGGTATTACAGGACTGAGTTTCAAGGGTGATGGCACGACGGCCCTGAGTCTTGGCAACTTCTTTGGCCTTGTCCATAAGCCTCTTACCCAAGCCGATTCCGCGAAGCTCGTCGCATATCCAAAGCTCCGTAACCATAAGTCTGTTGGCCCATTCCTCGGGGCAGACTTCAATGCAGGCTTTCAGCTCACCGTTATCGCCCACAACTCCGAAGGCTTCGGCACCCTCCCAGTGATCCTGGTACAAAGAATCCGGGTAGTCGTATTCTTCGGGAGTATGGATGATTTCTTTTTCAGAAGGCTTCTTGGTAAGAGTAATGGTGCAACCCTTATCGTCCAAAGGCTTTATATCAAAATCGTAGTAACTGTCGCTTCTGGTGGTAAGCGGTATAGTGGCTCCTTTCCATTTGGATTTGGGAAGGGGGATTATTTCTATATTATTATTCATATTGTTCTCCTGTATTCTGTGCTTTGGCAAATACTGTCAGAGCGGTAATAATAAAAATCGGCGAGTATATATACAAATATCTGGCATTGGCCTCAAAAAGCATAAGAAAAAGAAATATGCCTATAAGCGAAAGCATTAAACCGGCAGCCTTTTCGCGGGCCTTTTGGTCAAAAGCATGCTGACGGAAGGGAAGAATCGAAGACAGAGAAATAACAAACAGCCAGGTCGCCTGCTTAACTGCTTCAAAAATCGGGTGAGCTCTTCCGCCGCCTCTTATAAGATTGGTCAGGAAAGCTGAAAGGCGGTTGGTGCAAACCCTTTCGTTAAGCCAGAAAAAGTCTGCGGTGAAATTGCCGAAACAACCGTCATGGTAATTGAAAAGCGCCTTTTTAACCACATGATTGATAAAAGAAGAAAAATCATATTCTTTGATGCGTCGAAAGGCTTCCTGCATATCTGCGCTGTTTCTGGCTGCTTTGGTGGCAAATGAGGCAGAAAAGTCCACGTCTGCCCCTGCATAGGAACCGACATCATGTAACCCCATCATAAAATAGTGGGCCAGTCCCATGGATTTTTCCGGGTCAAGGCCGAGAGAATTCACGGACAAAAGCTTGCCGATAATAATTCCCGATGCGGAACCGGCTATCATGAAAAGAAGTCTTAAAGCCGACTCACGGGTCCTGAATTTAGAACTGAGTAATTTGCTCGCTTCTATTAAAAAAACAGCAATAAGGATAATGCACGCCTGAGGCTTTAAAAATAGTGAAAAAGCTCCGAGCAGACCTATAAGGACAAAACACCAAGTCGTATCCATACAAATCCACAGATAAGCAATCAAAACCGGAAAGAGTATTGCGATAGAATCCGTATAATAAACATCCAGATGTGCACTGGTACCGATAAGCAGAGCGTATAAAAACCAGCCGAATAAAGCACATTTGACTCCGCACAGTTTCTTTGTCAGAGAGTACAGCAGTATACCCGTGACACTGTTTATTACGCAGTTTATTACAAGCAATGTATAGCATCCGTCGGAAATTGCCGGAATACCGACCGCCAAAGAAAGCCGCTTAATCAAAACAATATACTTAAGGGTCAGGATATTGTTGGGATACTGAGAAAAGTATTCAACGTTTTCAAATCTACCCTCAATAATCTGCTGGGCAGACCCAAACAGCATGCCGGGGTCCCAACCGACAGAGGCATATGTATTGTATGTAAAGACAAGCTGAAAGACAAAAAGAGCGACAAACAGACTCCATTTCCAAATCGCCTGATGCGTTTCAACACCCCTCGGAAGCCCGACGTGGCGGGTCAAAAAATACAGACAGCTCCCAAAAAGAATAAAACCAAGCAGCAAAACTAAATTTGGAAAAAGAAAAAGATGTCTTGCGTATAAAGGCAGTTCTTTGGAAAAGAAAAGATTTAAGACAGATATACCGATATGGATTATTCCAAAGAAAGCGGCTATAACAGTAAAAAGGACGGAGACTGCAGTATGTTCTTTTTTTGTTAAATGATTGACCGTCATTAGTTACTTTTCCTCACAAATCTGGAAGATATAAAACTTTAAATAATAAGATTCATCTGCGGCCCAAAGAATGGGGTGGTCGCAGGCCTGGGTACGAAACTCTACCTGGCGGATGCGCTTGTGCACTGCTTTGGCAGCCTGGCCGATGACTTCCGTGAAAAGTTCCTGAGTCATGAAGTGGGAACAGGAGCAGGTAGCAAGGAAACCTCCATCCCGCACAAGCTTAAGACCTTTCATGTTAATCTCGCGATAGCCTTTGATAGCGTTTTTTGTGGCTTCTCTGGATTTGGTAAAAGCAGGAGGGTCGAGGATGACTACATCGTAACTTTCGCCCTGTTCATAAAGCTTGGGAAGCTCGTCGAGAACGTTGGCGGCGCGAAACTTAACCGTGTCGGAAAGATTGTTGCGGCGGGCATTTTCGGTAGCTTGTGCAACAGCGAATTCCGAAATATCAAGGCCTTCAACGGAAGATGCACCCGCGATGCCGGCGTTAAGAGCAAAAGTACCCATGTGCGTAAAGCAATCAAGCACCTTTTTGCTGCGGCAGATTCTGTGCATGGCAAGGCGATTGTATTTCTGGTCCAAAAAGAAACCGGTTTTCTGGCCGTTTACCACATCGACCATATAGTGAATACCGTTTTCGACTATCTCAACATTGGTATCGAATTCGTCACCGATAAAGCCTTTATAAGGCGCAAGACCTTCTTTTTTGCGCACGGGAGCGTCGGAGCGTTCATAGACTCCGCGAATCTTGAAACCGTCTTTGGAAAGGATTTCTTTTAACGCATTTATCAGTATGACTTTAAGTGGTTCCATGCCGAGAGCCAGACACTCGACAACCAAAACATCATCGTATTTGTCGACCGTAAGTCCGGGAAGCCAGTCAGCCTCGCCGAAAATAATACGGCAGCAGTTTAAGTCGGCAGCAGGCATAACTGCCTTTCTGTAATCCCAGGCAGCCTGAACACGACTGTATAAAAACGCTTCGTCAACAACCTGTTCCGCCTTACGGGTCAGCATGCGCACACGAATCTTAGAGTTCTGATTGATGAAGCCTGAACCCATGGGGTAGCCGTCGAAATCATGAACCCTTACGATGTCACCGTTGGTAAAAGAACCTGTAATCGTATCTATTTCATTGTCATAAATCCAGGCGCCGCCGGCCTTAATGGTACGGCCTTCGCCCTTTTTTAAGGTAACAACCACATTTTTTGTTAAATCGGACATATAAAACCTTTCTATGCTATTGCAAAAAGCCCCAATATTTCATAAAATAGTGTACCACAAAAGTTATTCTAATAAAAAGTTAATCATTATCCGATATTATAAATCGTTGACACTAAAAATGCATTAAATGGTGCATGCGGAGGATAAGCCGGTATGAAATCAGGCGCAAAAACGCTTAAAGCACTTTTGCTGGCGTTTGCAATGGCCCTGCTTATGGGCGCTACAAGTTCATATGCGTTTACGGTAAAAGACGGCGAAACCGTTCTTGAATCCCCCGATGACAGAAAGTGGATTCAAAGAACCGGTATTTATCCCGACGGCAGACTTGTAACCGTAAACATCTTTGAAGGCGGCAAGGCGGAAAACGGTCTGAGTGTAGAACTTTCGGCCGCAGACTTACGACAGTCCGACAATCTCGCTCCTTATTCCGGAGAAGTATTATACTATCTGTTTGTTGACAATACTACTGTTTACGCAGAACTGACCAAAGAAGACGAAGCTATATTATTAAAGGATAATACCTGTACCATTATCAATACGGGAACGGAGATTCCTTCAGAAGATATAAAGGGCGGTACTTACACCCCTCCCGCAGATCTCAGAGATTATTTCTTTTACGGAGACAATGCGGCCATCAGGGAACTTACAAGCGTCATAATGTTCTTTTTGGACAAATATGAAAATATTTACGACGAAATGCTGGTTACCTACAAGCCTGATGAGACCGATCCCGATGATGATGACATTTCAGGAGACGATCCCATAATAATAGGAGACACTCCGCCTATAGAAAATCCCGATAAGGAGCCTGAGGATCCCCCGGAGGAGCCTCCCGCAGAACAGGAACCTGCGCCTGCACCTGCACCCTCGCCCGCTCCCGCTCCTGCGCCCGAACCCGAACCGGAGCCTGTTCCGGAAAAAGAAATCGTTAAGAATGATCCTGTAATTGAAACACCTCCCGCTCCGAAAGTATCCGAGCAGAAAAAGGAAGAATCGATTCAGGTTGCCAAAAACGAAGATATATATTTGCCCAAGCGTATTGAAACCACAATAATAGGAGAGGTACTTAATCACCGAATTGCGGCTACAGTCCCCGCCGGAGTGGATGAGCGGTCTGTTTCAAAGCTTCAGAAGCAGATTTCCGACACCATAGACGGACTTATTCAGGAAATAACCGACGACCGGGATTCGGCAAAGGGAAGAGTTTCCGAGGAAACCTTAAATAAGATTGAAAAGGCAATTTCCGAAGGAAAAGAGATTTCAGCAGAGCTTTTGGTGGAAAAGGTTGAAGCAGACTCGATTCCCGCAAGCGATGCCGAGGCATTTGTCCGCGTTGCTGCCGACAATGAGCACAGCAATTTAAAAATCGGCAAATACTTCAACATCAGCATTTTAATTAAAACCGAGGACGGTGAAGAACTCGGTACCTACAATGAGATGACGGATAAGGTTACCCTTACCCTTCCAAGACCCAAGGACATTCCCTGTCCCAAAGGAATGGAGTATGTGGTAATTCGTATTCACGGCAAGGAAACCACCATCATTCCCGTTAAGGTCAACAGAGACGGTTCTCTTTCTTTTGAAACCGACAGATTCAGCTCTTACGCACTTGCGGTAAGAGAAGTGATGGACGAAGAAATTGCCAAAGCACCGGGTATGGACTCCGCAAAGGCTTCTGCCAAGGGCGGTGACCTGATGGATTTTGTGAAGTGGTTTTTAAGAATTCTTCTTTTTGCTTTCGCATCCGGAACCATAGTTATTCTTAGCAGTTTTATAGACAAGAAAAGAGCGAAGAAGAAATAAAAAGCGTTGTGATTAAAAAATCGCAATGCTTTTTTATTGCGATAAAAAACCTGAAAATATATACTGTAATAAGAAAGTATTTCGGAGGGTTATTATATGAAAGCAGTATATGTTAATCAGGTAGGGTATTTGGAAGGCAGCAGCAAAAAGGCTGTGCTCAATTTCGCAGCCCCTGATTTTGAGATTATAGATGACAAAGAAAATGTCGTATACCGGGGCAGGACCGGTCACTTCGGAACGGATGATATTTCCGGAGAAGATACTTATGTTGCGGAATTTAACGATTTTAACAAGCCCGGCAAATACAGAGTAACGGCCGACGGTGTTAAGTCGGTTTCTTTTGAGATAGCCGGAAATGTTTACGACAAGCTTATGAAGGACATTTGCAAATGCTTTTATTTTCTGCGTTGTGGAGATGCCCTTGATGAGAAATATGCGGGCGTTTATTATCATAAGCCCTGCCATATGAGTAAAGCTACGGTTTACGGCGAAGACTGCGAGCCTGTAGATGTAACGGGCGGCTGGCATGATGCCGGAGATTTCGGAAGATATTCAACTGCGGGAGCGGTTGCGGTTGCTCATCTTTTGTATGGCGTAAGATTCTTTAAGAGCCTTTTGGATGTTAAGTTTGATATTCCGGCGGTTAAGTGTGACGGGGGAGAACTTCCCGACATATTAAGCGAGGTTAAGGTCGAGCTTGACTTCTTATTAAAGATGCAAAGAGAAAACGGCTCTGTATGGCACAAAGTTACGACTTTTAATCATGCGCCTTTTGTGATGCCCGAGGATGATAAGGAAGAACTGTTTCTTTTCCCCGTATCCTCTATGGCAACTGCGGATGTGGCAGCAGTATTTGCCCTTGCATATACCGTGTACAAAGAATATGACAAGGCATATGCTGACCGTCTCATGAATGCGGCGCTTAAGGCATATGAGTGGCTTACAGAGAATCCTAATCCTCTTCTTTTTAAAAATGCCCCCGGCTCCAATACCGGCGAATACGGTGAATTCGAGGATATCTCCAACAGATTCTGGGCGGCGGCTTCTTTGTACGAGGCTACCGGCGAGGAGGATTACTATGCGGATGCCATCCTTCAGAGAGAAAGACTTGAGAACTTTGACAGTGTTACCCAATTTAAACTCTATCAGGGAGGAGTCTTTACCGCTCTTGGCTGGGGAGATGTGGCCGGACTCGGATGTCTGTCCCTTCTTTTGATCGGTGACAAAATAAAAATATCAGAAGAAATTAATAAATACTTTTTAGACGAAGCGGACCGCTTGTGTGATAATGGTAAAAGAAACGGCTTTGGGCTTTGCATGGATAAAAAGGATTTTATCTGGGGAAGCAACATGGAGCTTTTGAAGTATTTAATGGTACTCACGGTTGCAGACGGAATATCTCACCGTGATGAATATAAAAAAGCGATTGATGCGGGAATCGACTACATACTCGGATGCAACAGTATGGATACGAGCTATGTAACGGGTAACGGCGAGAAGGCCTTTAAGAATCCCCATCTTCGCCCTACGGCCGTAGATAACATTGAAGAGCCCTGGCCGGGACTTGTTTCCGGAGGTCCCAATGTAGGACTTCAGGATGAAAGAGCAAGAGAAGTTCCCAAGGATTCGGCTCCCATGAAGTGTTATCTCGACCATATTGACTGCTATTCACTTAACGAAATAACCATATACTGGAATTCTCCTTTCGTTTTTGTGCTGGCAGGATTGTTAGAGAAAAAACGGAGGAAATAAATGAATCAAAAATTCAAGGTAACGGGAATGGGCTGCAGCGCTTGCGTGGCTGCGGTTGAAAAAGCGGTAAAGGCGACAGAAGGAGTAACTAATGTATCCGTAAGTCTTCTGGAAAATGCCATGACCGTAGACTTTGACGAAAATGCTGTTGACACCGGTCGCATTATAGATGCGGTTAAGGGTGCGGGATACGGCGCCGAGGTAGATACAGGTGCAATAAAAAATTCAAAAACCAAAGAGAAGTCGGTTCTTATTACAAGATTTCTGCCTTCTCTTTGTCTTCTTTTACCCCTGGTATATCTTAACATGGGAGAGATGCTGGGGCTTCCGGTGCCCGGCAGGATTTCGGGCTATATTCAGTTTGTTCTGGCCCTCGGAATTCTGATAATCGGAAGGTCTTATTTTATTAAGGGTTTCAAAAGTATAATTCACAGGGCTCCCGGTATGGATGCGTTGATTTCCATAGGAGCGGGAATATCCTTTATTTACAGCACATATCTTTTGATAATCGGTTCCACGGGTCATTTCTTTTTTGAGTCGGCGGGTATGATATTTACCCTTATCACTCTCGGCAAGGCCCTTGAAGCCAATTCCAAAGCACATACTATGGATGCCATTAAAGCCCTTTCCGAGCTTATGCCCGAGGTTGTTACCGTAATCAGGGACGGCGAAGAAAGAGTCATAGGATTCGAGGCTCTTCAAAAAGGCGATACGGTTTTGATTCGTGCGGGCGAAGGTATTTCCGTGGACGGAACCGTAATTAAGGGAAATGCCAGCATAGACAAGTCCGCACTTACCGGCGAAAGCATTCCCGAGGAAGCCTATGTGGGCGACAAGGTTGTTTCGGGTTCCGTGGTTCTTGATGGTTTTATTATGGTTGAGGCCGAAAAAACAGGCACGGAGACCACTCTTTACGGAATCATCGACATGGTCAAAAATGCCGCGTCACAAAAGATTCCCATTGAACGACTGGCGGACAGAATCAGCGGTTTCTTTGTACCGATTGTTGTGGGCATTAGCCTTCTTACCCTTATAATCTGGCTGGCGGTGGGCAAGGACTTCAGTTTTGCTCTCAACATGGCCATCAGTGTAATCGTTATTTCCTGTCCCTGTGCATTGGGACTTGCCACGCCCACAGCGGTTATGGCGGGTACCGGCAACGCGGCAAGACATGGTATACTGATTCGTTCGGGAGAGTGCCTTGAAACTGCCAGAAATGTGGACACTGTTGTGCTGGACAAGACGGGAACCGTCACCGAAGGCGAACTTAACGTTACCGATATAGTTGTGGCTGAAGGTACGGATGATAAAAAAATGCTTCTTCTGGCAGCAGTGCTGGAAGCAGGATCCAACCACCCCTATGCCAAAGCAATTCGCTCTAAGGCGCTTGATATGTATGAACCTGCCGATATAATGGCTTATTTTGCCAAAGACGTTATCAACATTCAGGGACAGGGCATCTGCGGTAACATAGATGAGAAACCTTTCTTTTGCGGCAATGAAAAGCTTTTTCACGAAAACGGCATCAAGACAGATTCTTTGGAAAAAGAAGCTGCAAGATTAAGAGGAGAAGGAAAGACGGTACTTTTCTTTTCCGGCAACAATCTGTTCGGACTGTTTGCGATTGCAGACATGGTCAAAGAAGACAGTAAAGAAGCCATCACGCTTATGAAAGATAGGGGTCTTGACGTTATTCTTCTTACAGGCGATAACAGAGTAACTGCTGAAGCGATAGGCCGGGAGATTGGTATAGACAGCATCATCAGCGAAGTTCTTCCAAACGACAAGCACAATAAGATTGAAGAACTCATGAAAGAAGGCAAGCACGTGGCCATGGTGGGCGACGGTATTAACGATGCAGCCGCGCTGGTAAAGGCGGATGTGGGAATAGCTGTCGGCAACGGCACCAGAATTGCCATCGACTCAGCGGACTTCATTCTTATGAAGAACAGCGTCAAAGACGTGGCATATATCTTCAGTCTGAGCAAAAAAGTTTTAAGAATAATCAAACAGAATCTTTTCTGGGCATTTATATACAACGTAATAGGTATTCCGATTGCGGCAGGAGCTTTGTACAGTTCCTTCGGAATTACGCTTACACCCATGATAGCGGCGGGATGCATGAGCATAAGCTCTTTATTTGTAGTCACCAATGCACTCAGATTAAGAAAGTAAAGGACATCTTCTGTGGGAACACTTGTCAAAAAAACCTTTTCAAGAGAATATACCAGAACTTTTAGTGAAGCAATAAGGCGGGAATGGGTTATTACCAACGGCCTCGGCGGATATGCGGGCAGTTCCCTTATCGGAGCCAATACCCGCAAGCACCACGGACTTTTGATAGCGTGTCTTAAGTCACCGACAGACAGATGGGTTATATTAAACGGTATCAAAGAAGAGGTCATAATCGGCGAGCAGAAAGAGCCCTTATACAGCGAGCAGAAGACAAAAGGCAAATACGTAAACGGCTTTGTTCACCAGACCGGTTTTTCTTTTGATGCCGTGCCTGAATTTACATATTTCTACAAGGGTCTCTCGGTTAAAAAAACCGTAGCGCTTGAGTGGGAAAAGAACACGGTTGCCATCGGTTACGAAATAAATAACGGAGGAGATGACTGTGTGCTTTCTTTTGTGCCCGTATTCAATTACAGGGATGCGAGTGCATCAAGCACCAAAAAGAGCATTAAGTTTAAATCCTACGCCCTTTTTGACTCGATTCTTCTGGAGCCTAAGAGTGAAAGAGGAGACATTATCAGATTCTTTGCAAGCGCAGGAACCCTTGGGTTCAATGACCCTGACAAACAATACGATGAGGGCATCGAACTTCAGACCGAAATTGATACGGGTATGTCTTCTTCGGATACGGGATATTGTCCTTACAACGTTCAGATAGGTATTAAGGCCGGAGAGAGCAAGAGGCTTTCTTTCGTCTGCACGATTGAGTCGGATTGCGAGAGAGATGCTTTCGTGACCATCAAAAAAGCTCGCGAACGTGCCAGAAAACTTGTGGATAGGGCGGGCTTTAAAGATGAATTTTTGAAGCGACTTACCGTAAATGCGGACAATTTTATCTGCAACAGAGAATCTACGGGCACCAAGACAGTTCTTGCGGGACTTCCGTGGTTTGCGGACTGGGGAAGAGATACTATGATTGCTCTCACCGGGCTCACTCTTGAAACGGGTCGATTCGAGGATGCGCAGAGTATTCTTGAAACCTTCGCACGCTACGAGAAAAACGGTCTCATTCCCAACATGTTCCCCGACGGAGATAAGGCTCCGCTTTACAACACCGTTGATGCTTCACTCTGGTATTTTTACTGTACCGACATGTATTTAAAATATGTGGGGACCAAAGAAGCCTACGAATTTGTGCGGGAAAAAATATATCCCTGCTTTAAAAATATTATTGCGGCGTACAAAAAGGGTACGGATTTCTCAATCGGAATGGATGCGGACGGCCTTATTCATGCGGGGTCCGGCCTTGACCAGGTTACCTGGATGGATGTGCGTATCGGAAATCTGGTTGTGACTCCCCGCCACGGTAAACCCGTTGAAATAAATGCTCTTTGGTACAATGCCCTTGTCACGCAGGCGGAACTTGCCAAGCACTTCGGGGACAAAGAATACGCTTCAGAGCTTATGAAACTGTCGAAAACGGTTAAAGCTTCTTTTGTCAAAAGATTCTGGTACGCTGAAGGCGGATATCTCTATGATGTGGTGGATGAGGTTCACGAGGGCGAAGCCTACAAGACCGACAGCGAAACCATAAGACCCAACCAGATTTATGCGATATCCCTTCCTCACACAATGTTAGACAGGGACAAAGAAAAGTCCGTGGTAAATGTGGTACTTAAGAATCTCTATGTGGACTTCGGATTAAGAACTCTTCCTGAGGACGACCCTTACTATCACGGAGTCTATGCAGGCAAACTCTATGACAGAGACCTGGCATATCATCAGGGAACTGCATGGGCCTTTCCTCTCGGAGCGTTCATAGAAGCATACTTAAAGGTTAACGATTATTCGAAAGCGGCCAAAGAATATGCGGAGACTCTTCTTGAGCCCATGAAGAAGCATCTTGACGACGGCTGCATAGGCGGAATTGCAGAGATATTTGACGGCGACGCGCCTCATATAAGTCGCGGATGCTATACACAAGCCTGGAGCGTGGGAGAAATTCTCAGAGCCTACGCATTACTGAATAAATAATTAAGGGGACAAAAAATGGTAAAAGACGGAAAAATACTTTTGGGAAAATCAGGAGAAGAAGAAATCTTTATTTATCCGAAAATGGCCAACCGCCATGGTATGATAGCCGGTGCCACGGGTACAGGTAAGACTGTTACTCTTAAGGTAATGGCTGAGTCTTTTTCCAATTTGGGAGTTCCTGTTTTTCTGGCGGATGTTAAGGGAGACATAGCTCCCATGTGCATGGCCGGAGTTGACAATGATAATGTTAATAGCCGTGTTGAGTCCATGGGACTTAAAGAAGCCGGCTTTGAATTCAGCGCGTTTCCCGTAAACTTCTGGGATGTGTACGGAGAAAAAGGTATGCCTCTCAGGACTACTATTTCCGAGATGGGTCCCCTTCTTTTGTCACGCATCATGGGACTTAACGATACCCAGGCAGATGTGCTTACGGTTGTGTTTAAGATTGCCGATGATGAGGGACTCGTCCTTACTGATACCAAAGATTTAAAGGCGATGCTCGCATATGTGGGCACAAAAGCCCAAGAATACGGACCTACATACGGTAATATTGCGCAGGCTACCATCAATGCCATAGTAAGAAGTGTTGTGGCAATTGAGTCAGAAGGTGCGGACTTGTTCTTTGGCGAGCCGGCTCTCGGAGTAACCGACTGGCTTTGTACTGATGAAAACGGTCGCGGTATGGTGCAGATTCTTGACTGTCAAAAGCTTATTCTTCATCCCAAGATGTATTCCACTTTTCTTCTCTGGATGCTGTCGGAGCTTTTTGAGGTTCTTCCCGAAGTGGGAGATTTGGATAAGCCTCGCATTGTATTCTTCTTTGACGAAGCACATATGCTTTTCGAATCTGCTTCCAAGGCGCTTCTTGAGAAGATTGAGCAGGTGGTTAAGCTGATTCGTTCCAAAGGAGTGGGTATTTATTTTATTACCCAGAACCCTTCCGATATTCCGGACGGTGTTCTGGCGCAGCTTGGCAATAAGGTCCAGCATGCGTTAAGAGCCTACACGCCCAACGAGCAAAAGGCCGTCAAGGCAGCAGCCATGGGCTTCAGGGTCAATCCCGAATTCGATACGTTCAAAATGCTTCAAGAACTGGGAACAGGCAAGGCCCTTGTATCCGTAATTGATGAAGAAGGAATTCCCACGATAGTCAAGCATACCAAGATTTGCCCTCCTCAGAGTAATATGGGTACCCTTGATGAAGGCGAAAGAATGTCCAATATAAACAACAGCGTTCTTTTTGAAAAATACAATACGCCTGTGGATAATGATTCCGCATATGAATTTCTTACCAGGCGCGAAGCGGAAGTGGCAGAGACTGCCATCAAAGAAGAGGAAGCTCTGACCCTTACTGAGAAAAAGAAAAAAGAAATCGAAGCCCGCAAAAAGGCCACTTCGAAGGTTGCCAGAGATGCGGCCAAGTCTACTGCAAGCACAGTGGGTCGTGAAGTCGGCAAGACCATCGGTAACGCTATCGGCGGTTCTTTCGGCAAGAAAGTGGGTGGCAATCTTGGAGCTTCTTTGGGAAGAGGTCTAATCGGAACGCTTTTTGGAGGCAAATGATGAGAGAAAAAGTGTCGGTAGCACTTGCTTCTTACAACGGTGAAAAATACATAGGCAGGCAGATAGAGAGCATTTTGAGAAATCTTTCCGCTCAGGATGAACTTGTGGTATCCGACGACGGTTCGGGGGACGAAACCCTCAGAATTGTTGAGTCCTTCAGAGATCCCCGCATTAAAATAGTTGCGGGTCCGGGACTTGGAGTTAAGAAGAACTTTGAGAATGCCATAAAAAACTGCACCGGCAAATACATTTTTTTGTCCGACCAGGATGATGTGTGGATGGACGGAAAAATCGATTCAGTCCTTGATGTATTCGAAGAGTGCGGTTGTCCCGTAGTGGTTCACGACTGTATTGTGGTGGATGAGGAGGAACAGGAGATAGAGGGTTCTTTCTTTGACTATCGTAAATCAGGCCCCGGATTCATCAAAAATTTTGTCAAAAACACTTACGTAGGTTGTTGCATGGCCTTTGATTCGGAACTTGTTAAGACGATTCTTCCCATCCCCGATGACATAGAAATGCACGACCAATGGATAGGTCTTATGGGAGAAAGAAAGGGTAAACCGGCATTTATTACCGACAGACTCATTCTTTTTAAGAGACATGGGGACAATACTTCGGACCCCTTCCATCACTACCCGCTTAAGAAAATGATTCATAACAGATTGATGTTGTTAAAAGAACTGATAAAACACTAGATGTTGTATGTGGGAGTCGTAAAAAGGACTAAATTTACTCTTTACAAAAAGTGACACGTGTGTGATAATGTGAGAGAAAAGTAATCCTTTAAGCGCGGCCCCGAGAGGTCACAAAGGCTTCGACATATGGTACGTCCGGAAGATTCGGGCTGATTTTGTGTGAGTAAACCATGCGCTTAAGGTGCATGGTTTTTTTGTATGGTAAGAAAGTCCTGAGAGGAAAAATGGCAGCATATAAAGCAACTTTAATGGATGATGCGGCAGTCGGCAGAGCACTTAAGCGAATTGCCCATGAAATACTTGAAAAAAACGGAGGCTGTAAAGACCTTTGCATAGTGGGAATTAAGCGTCGTGGAGTTTCTTTGGCCGAGGAAATTGCCAAAAACATCCGTGATATCGAAGGTTGCGAAGTACCTTTGGGAACTTTGGACATCACTTTTTACAGAGACGATCTTGAGAGAGGTTCCAGCGAGCCTGTCATTCACGAATCCCAGATTCCTTTTCCCATAGAAGGAAAAAGAGTGGTGCTGGTGGACGATGTTCTTTATACCGGAAGAACGGCCCGCGCCGCTATTGAGGCGGTATTAAGACACGGAAGAGCAGCGCAGATTCAGCTTGCCGTATTGGTTGACAGAGGCCACAGAGAGCTTCCCATCCGCGGTGACTACGTGGGCAAGAACGTTCCCACATCCAAAACCGAGAGGGTTATGGTCAAGATACCTCCCTTCGAAGAAATCCGCTCGGTTGAATTATATGGGTAGTTACGGGTTAGCCCGACTACATAAATATTTTTACTGCATTAATGCAGAGTTATGGAGGAAAATTTCATGAAACTAACTTATGGCGTAGCAGACAAGCCGCATTTCGGCAAAGTCCTGGTATTTGCACTACAGCAGTTGCTTGCTATTCTGGCAGCCACAATCGCTGTTCCCGCAATTATCAACAGCGGTGCAGGTACAGACATGTCCTCATCCGCAGCTCTTTTCGGAGCAGGTGTAGGTACACTCGTTTACCTTCTTTTCACTAAGTTCAAGAGCCCCGTATTCCTCGGTTCTTCTTTTGCATTCATCGGATCGATGTTCGCAGCATTCGGCGGTGCCACTTCCATGGCTGTCGGATATGTAGGTATTATCCTCGGTGCCTTCTTCGCAGGTCTTGTATACGTAGTAATCTCTATTATCGTTAAGGCAGTAGGTGTTAACTGGATTAACAAGCTTATGCCCGCAGTAGTTATCGGACCTACTGTTGCAATCATCGGACTTTCCCTTGCAGGTAATGCAGTAGGCGATGTTCTTGGAAACGGCAAGACTACTTCTACATATGTTTGTATCGTATGTGGTCTCGTAACATTATTCGTAACCATGATTTGTTCTGTATTCGGCAAAAGAATGCTTAAGATGATTCCTTTTATCGTAGGTATCTGTGCCGGATACATTGTAGCTACTATATTTACATTAATCGGTAACGCTACCGGTAATGATGCTCTTAGAGTAATTGACTTTTCGGCATTTGAGAACATGAAGTGGATTCCTGAATTTACTTTTATGAAAGCTTTCGAAGGTCTTTCGGCAGTTACTCCCTCTTACGTAGGAACAGTTGCGGCAGCTTATGTTCCCGTAGCATTTGTAGTATTTGCAGAGCACATCGCAGACCACAAAAACCTTTCTTCCATTATTGAATCCGACCTTCTTGAGGAGCCCGGTCTTCACAGAACCCTCCTTGGTGACGGTGTAGGTTCCATGGTTGGTGCTTTCTTCGGCGGCTGCCCCAACACCACATACGGTGAGTCCGTTGGTTGTGTAGCTATCTCAGGAAACGCTTCTGTAGTAACAATTTTGACAACTGCAATAATTGCAATTGTTGCTTCCTTCTTTGGACCTTTCGTAACGATTCTTGCAACAATTCCTTCCTGTGTAATGGGTGGTGTTTGTGTAGCCCTTTACGGATTCATCGCAGTTTCCGGTCTTAAGATGATTCAGAAGGTTGATCTTGATGACAACGCTAACCTCTTTACCGTATCCGTTATCCTTATCGCAGGTATCGGCGGATTCGCAGTAAGCTTTGGTTCCGTAACCATCACAGAAGTTGCCTGTGCATTAATCCTTGGTATCATCACCAATAAAGTACTTGGACTTAAAAAGAAAAATAAGTAAGCCATAAGTGGATATAAAGAGCCCGTCACCTCACTCAAGAGGGACGGGCTTTTTGTATAGCGACGAGCCAAGCGGCTGCCGAGCTCGCTCGGGCAGACATTTGGCGACCGCATACAATCTCGGATTGCATCATTAAGCAATCCGATGATTATATGTCTTCAATTTATGTTGTGCCAAGATTATGCAACTTTCTTTTTCTTATCAAGTATGGATAAAAGAATGGCAAGAACTATGGAACCTGCGGTTACAATTGCTACGGGTAACCAGTTCACTGCTGAAAGACCTGCGAAATCAAATACACCATCTTCGTTCTGAAGGTTAACGAAGATCATTCTGATATCAAATACCAAAGCGGCAGAAACGATTAAACCTGCAACGATTTTAAGAACAGAGACCTTCTTGGTGCTCTCGCCGGTGAAGCGCTCGATGGTTAATCCTCTGAAGTCGAGCATAGAACCGATGTAGTAAGCAAGGATTGCGGTAATCAAGGTTTCGGGAACCATGTAAGTTGCGTTGTAGCCGAAGGAATAAATAAGAGCAGCATTGGTGGGAATTGAAAGCCCTGCCCAAACGGTTGCACCGGAAATTACGTGGCAAAGGTATCTGAGTACACATGCAACGACTACGCCCAAGGTAAGAGCAACAGGCTGAGAACTGATTTTTTTGAACAGTCCGCCGAAGCCGAGTACCAGGAATGCTACCAGGTAGTCAAGCAAAGCAACTGCAACGATAGACTGCCATGTAGTAACATAAGAGAAAGTGTTAAGACCAAGTAACATCTGGAATACACCGAAGACGAAACCTGTAAGTGTTCCCCAAGCCATACCGTGGCGATATGCAATAATGATGATGGGTAACATACTTGCGACCGTTACAGAGCCGCCGAAGGGAAGATCGATGAACTTAAGCATCGAAAGAACAATAGCGAGCGCTACCATAAGCGCCGATTCCACCAGGCGTCTTGCGCCCTTTGTAGGTGAATTGTTGAACATAAAAAAACCTCCTGTAGACATGGAGGGGACGTTAAAGAATGCTTCCTTACGCCGGCATTACCCGGTTCAAGTGATGAGGGTCAAGAAGTAAAACTTCAATCTCAGCATACGCTCCCCTAGCCCAATGTGAATTTTACAATAATGAATATAATACGTACACATTAGCGCGTCAAGATTATTTTATACAAAGAAAAGGCCGAAAATATCAGAGTTTTCGACCTTTTGTTATTTCATATACGATTCGACTGTCAAAAGAATTCCCGACTTAACCGAAACGGTCACAACATCTTCCCTCCACTTGTTGCTGACGCCCAAAGGGAAGGTATTTGTAAGTGTAACATCCTCACAGTCATATGCGGACCCCTTTATGGAAACGCCTTCGCATTTGTCGGTCAAAGAAAACAGGGAAAGGGAGTAGTTTTCTTTGTACGGAAGATTAGCAGAACCGCCGCTTAATGTCTTAAGTTGCTCGCCTTTTCCGAACAATTCACATGTACCGCCATGTTCCGCAACGTATGCCATGCTCTGAATATTGGCTAAAGAATGGTCGAAGCGGGAACCCAGCGCACAGACTATGACAATGTTCCGATATCCGAGAGACAAGGCTTTCTTAATGGCCAGCATGGTATCTGTATCATCTTTACATACCGGATATGTTTCTATCGGGATATCTGTAACGGATTCTTTATCAAAATCGCAGGAGTCAAAATCGCCCAGAATAAGATTCGGCACAATACCAAGCTTAAGAGCATGGTCGTAACCGTGGTCACAGGCAATTACATAATCATATTCAAGACTCTCGGGTAAGGGAGCAAAATCTCCGCCGGAGATTATTAAACAGGTTTTCATGTTAATTCCTCATAATGATGGGACATTTCAAAAATAATATAGAGTGAGTGCAAATATTTGTCAAATGGCGAAAAAATCAATGCAGGAAAAGAAGCGAAAACAAAAAGTAATCTTAACAATTGTTAAATAAATCCAAACAATTATTAAGAAATCCTCAAGAGCATTGACGGGTATTCTACCATGATGTATGTTTATCAATAATATTTTCGACGAGTAATATATAATTAGTAAACAGTAAAACGTTTAACCAAGCGATTATATATTATAAATATGCGATTAGATATGATGTCAACAACTAAAGGACCTGTTAATGAAAAAGAGCAAAGCGATTATTATCACATTATTTCTGTGCACACTATTAGTTAATATTAAGTCTGTATTTACAGACTATAATCCCGATGCAGGATATGCGGTAGCAATGGCTCAAAGGCTGGCAGACGGTGACGGATTATTTATTAAGATGTGGGAACCGCATCAGACGGCGGCTTTTTTCATGGCCGGACTGATGAGGATATATGAAAGCGTTCTGGGTACAAGAGATGGGATAGTGGTATTTCTCAACTTTGTCAATTTCTTTCTTTTTCTGGGACTTGCATTTATCTTTATTAAAACTTTCTCAAAATGTGTAAATAAAGAGGTCGCATGGCTTATCAGTATTTTCATACTTGCACTTCGCCCCAAAATGATGCAAATACCGGATTACGCAAATTTGTGTATTCTTTTTTCTTCTCTGTGTTTTATCTTCCTTCTTAGGTTTTTTCTGGAAGGAGGAAGATTATGGAACCTTATAGCGGCAACCATATTTTTGTGCCTGAATATTCTTGCATATCCGTCTTTCTTGGTGCTTTACATAGGAGTAATTATTACTTTGGTAAAATACTCATCCAAAAGACGCAGAGATATATTGACCGTAACCGGAATATGCGCATTTTTGGGATTGAGTTACGTAGGTGTTGTTATTATACGACTGGGTCCCATGGAAACAATCCAAAGAATCATGCTCATAATCAGCGGTGACAGCCATTCCAAAGAAGCTGTCTATGCCGGTTTTAAGTATTACAAAGAAACCCTGGCGGGATTCGCTACCTTGGCTCTCAGTATCGTAACTGCGCGTATAATAGCGACCATCATTAAACGTACGTGTAAAAAGAAAGAGGCCGATCATACCTTTATTCTTTCCATAGTTCTTACAATCTTTATAATTTTGGAAAGAATTATGGCTCCGACGTTTTTAAACGATATAAGTGCCGCCAATTGGGCCATGGATAAGATTATATTAATTATAATGATTATTTTCGGCTTCTTTGGCTATAAATATCTTGGAGAAGAGCAAAAAGTCGTATACAATACGGCGATGATAGTGGAAGCATGCACTCTTATTGCGGTGATTTCTTTGACAAATCTTCCGCTCATTACCGTGTTTGGTTATACGCATGTGGCGGTAACCGCATCATTTATGTCGCTTTCTGCTAAGAGGATGCGGGAGCCTGCAACGGAAAAAGAAAGACCGGAACGTAAACCGATGTCATGCCTTGCGGTTTCATGCATTGTTGTTCTTATAGTCTCTCAGGGTATTTTAAACCTTGATAAAGTAGAAAATTATGTCAGAACTGGTCCGTTAAAGTGGTGTATAACAACCCTGAGTGAATGCAATAAAAATCGAATAAGTGCAGAAGAATGGGCCAAGAACGTTCTTGACTCCGACAAAGTCCTTATTGCCCAGGAATTCGGAATCGATCCGATATACTATCTTTTCTCAAAAGCCAAGATAGCCACCCATTCCACCATAAGTACACCGACCATGGGAGAAGAGCTTAAAAAATACTGGAAGATTTATCCCGACAGGGAGCCGACGGTAATAGCTATTCCATGCTGGGAGGGAGAAGAAGACAGACACATTCCGGAATGGCTGTCGGAAAAGATATCAAAAGAATATGATATGGTTGAAGCAGGTACATACTGGAATTTTTACAGGAAATATTAAAAAAGAACCCTTGGCAGAAAGCATCCGCCAAGGGTTTATTGCATTAGTTATTTGATTACGTGAATCCATCCTTCGGGAGCTTTTAAGCGACCCATCTGGATGCCGGTAAGAGTATCATACAACTTCTTGGTAACGGGACCCATATCGTCCATGCCTGAAGGGAAGCAGATTTCTTTGCCGTGGTCGTTAATCTTGCCAACGGGAGAAATAACGGCTGCGGTACCGCAGAGTCCGCATTCTGCCATGTCTTTAACTTCGTCGAAGTAAACTTCTCTTTCTTCGGCGTCAAGACCAAGATATTCTTTGGCAACGTACATAAGAGAACGACGGGTAATGGAGGGAAGGATGCTGTTAGACTTGGGTGTAACAACCTTTCCGTCCTTGGTAACAAAGATGAAGTTGGCGCCGCCGGTTTCTTCAACCTTGGTGCGGGTAGCGGCATCGAGATACATGTTCTCGTCGAAGCCCTGTCTGTGAGCATCTGAAATTGCATAAAGGCTCATTGCGTAGTTAAGACCTGCTTTGATATGACCGGTTCCGTTGGGAGCCGCACGGTCAAAGTCACTTACTCTGATGGTGATGGGCTTAGCGCCGCCCTTGAAATAAGGACCAACGGGAGTAACAAACATTCTGAACTGATATTCCTGAGCGGGTTTAACACCTATAACAGGTGAAGAACCAAACATGTAAGGTCTGATATATAAAGTTGCGCCGGAACCGTAAGGGGGCACATATGCTTCATTGGCAGCTACTACATCATGCACTGCCTGAATGAAACGTTCCTTGGGGAATACGGGCATCTCAAGACGTTTACAGCTGTCAATCATTCTTTCTGCATTTAAGTCGGGGCGGAAGCACACGATGTGACCATCCTCGGTGGTGTAGGCTTTTAAACCTTCGAAACAGGTCTGTGCATACTGTAAAACGCCTGCACATTCGCTAATGACGACTTTATCATCCTCGGTAAGGACACCTGCGTCCCATGCTCCGTTTTTGAAGTTTGATACAAATCTTTTTGATGTGGGCATATAACCGAAGCCTATATTGGCCCAATCGATATTAGCTTTTTCCATCGTAAAGCTCCTTTCTTTCATTCTTTAACGAATTAAATCGTTGACTTATATTATGTTACCATTTAATTGAATTGTCAATAAAAAGGATAACAAAAAGGTTTCACGAAAATCGGTTCATTTTTTTTCGCTGATATGATAAAGTAATATTGTATGAAAATCAGGGATATATCTAAGGGGGATTTTCGTATTAATCTGTATGAAGCTATTGCCGGCTCCGCTGCCATAGCTCTCATGCTGTTTGTGCTCATAACTACGTTTATGATGCGTACAGATCATAAGGAAACGGGATACTATTATGAGCTCCGTAACGGCTGGACTCTGACGACTCCGGATGCAACCTATGAGGAAGTTGAACTTCCCATGAAGGTTCCGGCGAAGGCAGGGCAGGTTGTGGTGCTTGAAAGAACACTTCCCGATCGAATCGAAGGGGCAGAGTGCGTCGCCTTCAGAGAAATTCACCAAAACATAAGAGTATACATCAATAATGAATTGCGAGACGAATACAACATCGCAAACGAGAGGCTGAAGTGGAATAATCCCATAAGCCGTAACTTTTATATCGAATTACGACCCGAAGACTCAAGAGCGCAGTTAAGAATTGAAGGAGTTGCGACAAAAGACGGAAAACGTACGATTACAAAAGTTATGTACGGCGATAAAGTCGGCATCTTCTTTAATTATTATGTGCGAAGCCAGCTTGTGGGAATTGTATTCGGCATTATTTTTATTGCCATGGGTATTATCGGAATCCTTGCCGGCCAGATACTGCACATAGCCACAAGGGGTCGTGTTAAGGTTGATTCCATGGGTTGGGCGATGCTCATAGTAGCCATCTGGAATATGACTCAGTCCAATTACCGCGAATATTTCTTCCCGAATCTCGGAATGGCCAAGGCAATACCGTATTTCTCTTTGCTGGTTCTTCCGATGTTTCTGATTATTTACCTTGACTGGGTACAAAGAAGACGACACAAGAAGATACTTGGCATTTTCGTGATTACGAGCTTTTTGAACCTTGTACTCTGGTTTGTGCTTGTTACGCTAAGGATAGCAAGTCCCGAGGATTGCGCCTGGATTGCTTTTGCTTTCCTGTACGCGGCTTTTGCAATAAGTATTTATACATTTATCGTTGACAGAAAGAACCATGTTCCCGAGAAATACGGAGAGGTAATGGCCGGATTTGTGGCTTCAGCCATAGGCGGAATAGTTCAGATTGTTACCTATGTTCTTTCTATTGAGAAGGCAGACGGAATGTATCTTGGTACAGGTTTTGCTTTCCTCACCTGTATGGTATTTATCAACGCTACCAGAATGCTTATGCGCCTTAGGGTTGAGAAGGAGTCGGCTGAGACCAAGTCCCGCTTCCTTGCGGCCATGTCTCATGAACTGCGTACCCCCATCAATGCGATTATGGGTTTGAACGAAGCCATCAAGCACGAGAGCACGGAGGAGGCAATCGTAACTTATGCCGAGGATGTGGACAAGGCGGGCAAGCTTCTTTTGCATCTGGTTAACGATATTCTTGACTTCACCAAAATCGATTCGGGCAATCTGAAACTTGTGTGCGAGCCTTTTGATATCAGGAAATGCGTAATGGTATGTTACAGCATAGCCGCCACCAGAGCGGAAGGCAAAAACCTTGAAATATGCGTTAACATTGATAAAGAAATGCCTTCCATGCTGTACGGTGATGAGTTAAGACTTCAGCAGGTGATTATCAATATTCTGTGCAATGCGGTTAAGTATACGGACGAGGGTAAAGTTGAAGCGAATCTTTCTTTTGAAAGACAGAACGAGCACGACATATTGCTTAAATATTCCGTAAAGGATACCGGCAGAGGCATCAGGCAGGAAGATATGGCCATGCTCTTTGACAACTTCTCAAGAGCCGATGAACGTGCCAATCGCAATATTGAGGGCACTGGTCTGGGACTTCCCATTACCAAGGGAATTGTGGATCTTATGGGAGGAAGTATCGACGTTCAGAGTACATACGGTGTCGGCTCCTGCTTCAGCATAGAAGTGCCCATCAGGGTAATGAGCTGGGATAAGGTCGGAGACTTCGACATACATTCTGAAAAAGAAAAGGCAGATATCAGCATAGATACGGGAGAGACGCTGTCCTTCCCGGGACTTAACATGCTGGTGGTTGACGATGTGGAGATGAATTTAAAGGTAATACGAAGCCTTATGAAGAACTCCGAAGCCGAGCTTGATTTTGCTCTTACGGGCGAGAATGCTTTTTCCCTTTGCAAAAAGAAGAAATACGACATTATTTTTATGGACCACATGATGCCGGAAATGGATGGAATAGAGACTCTCAAAAAAATAAGAGAATCAGACGATTCTCTTAATAAGGATACTCCTGTTATAGTAATGACGGCCAACGCCGCGGCTGATGCCGAGGAAGATTATCAGGCCATCGGATTTGCGGACTATATCATGAAGCCCTTCGGAATGGGTCCTCTTAAGAAGACCATTCAAAAAAACATCAGGCGTGACTCAAAAGATCGCTGAGTTTTGCAAACTGCTCAAGGGTAAGAGCTTCGCCGCGGATGGTTTCGGAAAGCCCCATATCTGCAAGAGCCTTGCAGATTTCATCTCTGGTGGTGTTGATACCGCCGTTTACCAGGGCATTTGAAAGAGTTTTACGGCGCTGATTAAAAGCGGCTCTTATAAGACTGAACATAAAGGCCTCGTTTCTTACGGAAACGGGGTTTTTTTGATGGGCCGTCAGCTTAATTACGGCGCTGTCAACGTTGGGCCTGGGGATAAAGCATCCTGCGGAAACGGTCATTATTACGTGCGGTTCTGAATAATACTGAACAGCCAAAGAAAGCGCACCGTAATCCTTGGTGCCGGGACCTACCTGCATTCTTTCTGCCACTTCTTTTTGCACCATGACGGTAATGCTGTCTAAGGGCACGTGGCTTTCAAAAAGACCCATGATGATGGGAGTGGTAATGTAATAAGGAAGATTGGCCACCACTTTTATGGGACGGCCTTCATTGTACTTGTTGCAAAGTTCGTTAATATCGACCTTTAAGACGTCTTCGTTGATAATAATCTTATTATCATATTCGGAAAGTGTATCGTTGAGAATGGGTATGAGATTTTTGTCTATCTCAACAGCCACCACAAAGCGGGCCGATTCACACAAATACTGGGTCATGGTACCGATGCCGGGACCGATTTCAAGCACACAGTCATCTTCAGTGATACCGGCACCGTTTATGATTCCTTCCAGAATGTGAGTATCTATAAGGAAATTCTGACCGAACTTCTTCTGAAAGCTGAAATTGTATTTCTCAAGAACTTGAAGGGTATTTGTGGGAATACCGAGGTTGGCCATGGGGCTCCTTTCTATACGCTAAAAAGTCTGCAAGTGTTGTTGTAAGCAGTTTCAATCACTTCTTCGGGAGTGATACCGCGAAGAGAGGCGATTTCCTCCGCTACATATTTAATAAGCGAAGAATCGTTTCTGGTGCCTCTGAAAGGAACGGGAGCCATGTAGGGGCAGTCCGTTTCAAGAAGAATTGAAGTCAGAGGGATTCTTGCGGCTATGTCTTTGAGTTTTGCGGCATTTTTGAAGGTAACTACGCCGCCGATACCTATATAATAGCCCATTTCGATGTATTTGACAGCCATTTCATAAGAAGAAGAAAAACAATGAATGACTCCTTTTTTGTCAGGGTTATGAGCCTTAATGAGTTCATAAGTGTCTTCCGCTGCATCTCTTGAGTGAACAATGACGGGGAGGTTAAGCTTCCGGGCAAGTTCCAGATGATATACAAAGATTTCCTTCTGAAACTCTCTCGGGGGTTCATCGTAGTGATAATCGAGACCGATTTCGCCTATTGCAACGGGATGTTCTTTTGCAATTAAAGCTTCCAGGACAGGTCGGCGCTCGGGAGTAAGGTCCGTTGCATTTTCCGGATGAATTCCCAATGCGGGATAGGCAAAAGAAAACTTGTGGCAGATATCCGTAACTTTATTAAGAGAGTTCCAGCTTGAAGCGCAAGAAATAATCTTCTCAACACCTTTGTCGCGAAGACTCCTTAAAAGTTCGTCTCTGTCATCATCAAATGCTTCATCGTCATAATGCGAATGGGAATCAAAAATCATCAGAAATCTCCTGTTCTTGGTCAATCCGAAAACTAATTATATCAAATAATAATGCACCGTCAATAAAAGTAAAAATTTTTTTAAAAAAGTACTTGCAAAAAGAAAATACCTGTGCTATATTCTTTCTTGCGTTGTGAATAGGACATGCGCCTTTAGCTCAGTTGGTAGAGCACCTGACTCTTAATCAGGGTGTCCAGGGTTCGAGCCCCTGAAGGCGCACGCATTAGTCGTAAGCTTAGCTTTGTGCAGGTTTGCGGCTTTTTTTTGTCCGTAAAATTCTGACTTCACGGAGGCATTTTCGATGTGACGAATGCTTTTTTTGTCAGGTCGGATACACTTTAAAAGAACATAAATTCGAGGTATGACCACAATATTTTGTGGTCTATTTTGTTGCCTTTGACCATATGGTGTGATACAATTTTTACGATAGGGGAAATATATTTTAGCCTAAGAAAAGGGTGTAGGAACATTGGACAAATACGAATACAAAGTCAGGGCAGATGAAATCCGGGCACTGATTCAGGAAAAAAAATACAAAGAAGCCGTTGAAATAGCGGATACCATAGATTGGCGAAATGTCAAAAACAGCAAGATGCTTTGCACCATAAGCGACCTATATAAGATGTGCAAACGTTTTGAGGACAGCCGAGACGTTTTATCTATGGCATATCAGAGAAACCCGGGCGGCAGAATGATTCTTTATTCTTTGTGCGAACTCTCCATTAAGCTTGGAGATATAGTTAACGCCATTGAATATCTGAAGGAATTCAAACAGGTTGCACCGAGAGACCCCGGTCGACTTATCTTGAAATACAAGCTCTATACCGCCGAGGAAGTAAGCCTCGAGGAAAGAATCGAAGTTCTTGAAGAACTCAAGCAATATGACTGCAAAGAAAGATGGATGTACGAACTGGCATACCTTTATCACATGCAGGGCGTAAGCGATAAGTGTGTTGAGGAATGTAATCAGATAGCCATCTATTTCGGCGAGGGCAAATATGTGGTGAAGGCTCTTGAGTTAAAGGCCCTTCATGAGCCCCTTTCCGCCGAGCAGGATGCATTATACAGACGTCTTACCGGTCCCAAGGAGAATGACATTCTCGTTAAGGACATGGACGTAAGCAAATTTAACACCATAAATCTTCAGAAAGAACTGGCTAACAGCATGGCGGAGGTTTTCTTTAACGACAATCAGAAGCCTGCCGAAGAGAACAAAGAAGTCGGTCAGCCGGCCGAAACTCAGGAAGAACCCGTTTACGACGACATCACGGTTATGATGCCTGACATTAATGAAGCAGAGGCACCCGCTCCCGAACCGGCACAGGAACAGGAACCCGAAGAAGCTCCTTCGGAAGTTGAGGATGCCACCACCGTAATCGGACCCATTAATATTGAAGAAAAAACCGAGACTCCCAAACCTTCGGAGGAAACGGTTATCTATAACATCAATGACGTGGAAACCGCTCTCAAGAAAGAGCCCGGAGTTGCACGCACGGTCGTACCCTCTCACGGTCGTTTTGACGACATGCATGAGGTTATGCCCAAGGCTACCAGAAATCCCGCCATTGTATTCCCCAACTATGACGATATGGTCTCCATGGAAGGAGACGGTCAGATAAGCTTCAACATTCCCGACCAGGAAGTGGTGGACAAACAGATTACCGGCCAGATCAGTATCGATGATGTCATGGCCGAATGGGAGCGCTTAAGAGCAGCCAACGAAAAAGCATGGCGCGAGAACATGCATCGTAAGGTTCTTCAGCAGACCAGTACTCTTTTCAAAGATTTTGACGAGTCCTCAAAAAGCGGTCTTTTGGAGCAGCTTGAGGAAGAAGTTGAAGCAAGCCCCGTTGTTGAGCTTACCAGAGAAGAATCCGAAAGACTCGGTATTGAAGTTGAACCGGAAGAGACGGAATCTGAAGAGTCTGAACCTGAACAGGAAGAAGACGGTTTCGTGCCCGGTCTTGCCAATATAGTACCTACTGTTGAGATAGCCGATGCGGCAGCAGAAGCGGCTGCTTCAGTGGCCACAGCTGCTGTTCCGGAAGAAATTCTTACGGTTACCGATGTGCCGGCTGAGGCAGATTCTCAGGGCAGCGATATTCGTGAGATAGTTATCGATGAAGAACCTACTGCCGAAGAACTTTTCTTTGACAGAACACCTTATACTCAGGACTCCGAAGAAACAGAGGAGCCTGAAAACGTTAAGGAAGAAGCGACTGAAGAAGCAACAGAAGAATCTGCCCGGGAAGTTTCTTTTGCCGACAACGGATACCTTGAAGCCTTCGCGGCAGCAAGTGAAGAAAGAGACGACCTTGACAGAGAGTTTCTGAAGGAAGAGACCACAGAGTCCGAGCCGATTGAAGAAACAGCGGAAACTCCCGAGGAACTCATAGAAGAAGAAAGCGACACTCAGGAAGCTGTCGAAACGGAAGATAATACCGAAGAGGCTTTCTTTGAAGATGTGACCGATGTTTTGGAAGAAACCGAGGAAGCAACGGAAGAGATTACCACAGAAATCGTCGAGGAGCCTGCAGAAGAACCTGTCTACGAGGAGCCTGTCGCAGAAGAAACCGTAACTGAGGAATCTGTTCCCGAAGGGGAAGCTGCTGAAGAACTTCCCGAAGAAGAAATTCAGACCGAAGAGCTCACTGAGGAAGAAACTGCAGAGGAACCGCAGGAAGAGTTAACGGAAGAACCGACAGAAGAATTTGCTGAAGAGCAGGCACCTGCTGAGCCTGAAGTTCCCACGGTAAGACCGTCGGGATTTACAGTCGAGCAGGAAGAGCGCTTCGAAGCCTTCATTCAGCTTGAAGAAGGCAGACAACAGCTTAAGACCGCTATCGAGAATATTTCCACGGAATCCGGTCACGGCAACGCAGTTATCGGAAGCGAAGATTTGGACAGCGCAATTGAACTTGCAAAAGGACTCATTATGGAACTTGCGTCCAAAGAAGAAATCTCCGGCAAGATTGCGAAGATTAAAGCCAGCACCTTAAACGCCAAAGATGCGGAAGAGACCCTTTCAAAACTTTACGGCGGTGCTCTTATCATTCAGGACGCTCACGAATTACGAAGAGAGACATTGGATGCAATGCGCCGTGTTCTTTCTGCCCGGGACAAAAAGCTTTTCATCGTGCTTACCTGTCCCAGACGCTCCAAGCACAAATTCATGGCGGACAACAGCGACATGCTTTCAAGCTTTGATGTAAGCTACGACATTGAAGCACTTAATAACAAAGAACTTGCGGCATACGCCAAAGCATATGCGCTCAGCAAGGAATATACGATAGATGAAATGGGTATGCTTGCCCTTCACACCAAGATTGAAGGCAGGCAGACCAATGAACACAGTGTAACGGTTACAGAGGTTAAAGAAATGGTGGATGAAGCCATTGCCAATTCCACCAAGAAAAACGCCAAATACTTCTTTGACGTTTTAATGGGTAAACGCTATGACGAAAACGACATGGTGGTATTAAAAGAAAAGGATTTTGCATAAGATGAAATCTATTGCCATTACCGAAACCGACCAGTACCTTTTCGCTCAAGGTACTCACTATGAAATCTATAAAAAAATGGGAGCTCACCCTTGTAAAATGGACGGCAAAGAGGGCGTATACTTTTCGGTATACGCTCCGAATGCCGACAGTGTTTACGTGGTGGGCGATTTTAATGAGTGGAAAGAATGGGACATACCTCTTACCAAGCTTGGCCCCGGCGGTATATGGGCAGGATTTGTGGAAGGGGTCAAAGAATACCAGTACTACAAGTTCTTTATTAAAGCGGCAGACGGTTCCACACTTTACAAGGCGGACCCCTATGCCAATTATGCAGAGAAACGTCCCGGAACCGCTTCGAGGATTTACAACCTTGAGGGCTTTGAGTGGACCGATTCGAAATGGCTTAAAAATCGTGACAAAAAAGACATGTTCAAAGAGCCTCTGGCTATTTACGAATGCCAGATAGGTTCCTTTATGAAGCATCCCGGCAGAGAAGACGGGGGCTATTACTCGTACAAAGAGTTTACCGAAAGAATCGTTGAATACTTAAAGGAGATGAAATATACCCACATTGAACTCATGGGTATAGCAGAGCATCCTTTTGACGGCTCCTGGGGATATCAGGTGACAGGTTACTATGCACCCACTTCCAGATACGGTGAGCCCAAAGACTTTATGTATCTTGTGAATACGCTTCACGAGAACGGAATCGGAGTTATTCTTGACTGGGTTCCCGCTCATTTTGCCAAAGATGCACATGGTCTTTCCAACTTTGACGGCGGAGCTGTTTATGAGCATCCCGATCCGAGACTCGGCGAGCATCCCGAATGGGGTACCAAGATTTTTAATTACGGAAAAACCGAAGTGAAAAACTTCTTGATTGCCAACGTTTTCTACTGGATAAACATGTTCCATATCGACGGTATCCGTGTGGACGCTGTTGCTTCCATGCTCTATCTTGATTATGGCAAAAAAGACGGTGAATGGTTGCCCAACAAATACGGCGGCAATAAGAATCTTGAGGCTATAGAGTTCTTTAAACACTTAAACTCCATAATTCACAAGGAGTACCCCGGCTTTATGACCATCGCCGAAGAATCTACCGCATGGCCCAAGGTTACGGGTCCGGTGGAGGAAGACGGTCTCGGATTTTCCTACAAATGGAATATGGGCTGGATGCATGACTTCTGCGAATACATGAAGCTCGACCCTTATTTCAGAAAAGACAATCACTATAACATGACATTTGCCATGAGCTACAATGAATACGAGAATTACATCCTCCCTCTTTCCCATGACGAGGTTGTTCATCTTAAGTGCTCCATGGTAGAAAAAATGCCGGGCTATAAAGTGGACAAATACGCCAACCTTCGCGTAGGCTATACCTTTATGTTCGGTCACAGCGGCAAAAAGCTCTTGTTCATGGGTCAGGATTTCGGTCAGGAACGTGAATGGAGCGAGGAACGGGAGCTTGACTGGTTCCTCCTTGAAAATCCTCTCAACCGTGGGCTTAAGGACTACGTGAGCGAGCTCTTAAATATATACAGAAAATACCCTTGTCTGTATACCGATGACAACAGCTGGAAAGGCTTCGAATGGATAAATGCCGACGACAAGGACAGAAGCACTTATTCCTTCTTCAGAAGAACGGAAGCCGATTCAAAATGCCTTCTTTTTATTACCAACATGACCCCCATGAAATGGGAAGGTTACAAGCTGGGAGTGCCAAAAGAAGGCACTTACAAACTGATTCTTAACAGCGACGACACGCGCTTCGGCGGCAACGGAGTTCCTGTTGAGACCAAATACAAAGCGATTAAGGAACTTTGTGACTACAAGGATTATTCCATTACCGTAGATTTACCTCCTTACACCGCATTTGTTTTGGAATTTTAGGTTAAGAAAAATAAAAAACATGCCGAAATAAAAGGTGAGTGAAAGGAATCGCTCACCTTTTTGTGTTGCTTAGACACAATTCGCAAGGATGCGCCATATGACATGTGTTATATAGCGAGGTCTTAATGAAGATTACATTTGATACTCCCACACTTCAAAAATTTCAGGATGCAAAAAGAGCATACGGTACCGATTCGTCCGAGAACATCAGGGGAATCGGTTCTTCTTATGACATTACGGCTTCTTTGTCCGATTCAAAATCATATGGCGGCGAGAAAATGACCGTTAATGAACTTAAGAATTCATTAAAGGCAAAGGACGTGCAGGTATGTCAGGACTACATGACTGTTATGTCCAATACCATGTCAAAAGAAGACTTTGCGGAGCTCGTACAAAACGGCGGAAATCCCGGAAGCGTAGAGATAGGAGACTCCGTAACAATCGTAGATAAGATTAAGCTGGCGGTAGCCCGCTCGGGACAGGATGTCAAGGGCTTTACCGACACTCTTGATAAGGACACCATTAAGGCAATGACCGGCCTTGAATCCATGGATGCTGCGGCAGGTAATGCGGACATTACTTTGGACAAAGAACTCTGCAAAGAAATTTCCGCAGCGGTTTCGGAAATATCTGAAGTTACCGAAATGACCGAAGGAATGATGAAGGACTTTGTTACTTCCGGCAAGCCTCTTACCATAGATAACCTTTATTTGTCCAAGCACACAAACTGCATGGATACAAGAGAGCAGGGTGCAAGATTCTTTTCCATCGAAGCTCCCGGCTACCTTGCGGAAAAAGGTGCGCCCATTGCCGGGGAAGAATTAAAGAGCGAAGTTACCGAGCTTCTTAAAAACCTCGAGATTGAACCCACTGAGGAAAATGTAGCGGACGGCATGTGGCTTGTTAAGAATTCTTTGTACGTTAACGAAGAAAATCTTGAAAGCTTAAAAGAAGTCAAATCCGTTTCTCTGCCCATGACGGACGAAGAAATTTCGAAAGTAATATCCATAGCAATTGCCGAGGGAAAAGCTCCCAAGGATGCGGTTGTTACAGCAAAAGAAACCGTTTACGAGCAGGCGGTGAGACTCACGGATGAAATTGAGAGAATCATTGATACTCCTTTCGTAAAAGAAACCCGAATCATGGAAGAAGCAAGACTTAAGATGACTGCCGAGGCGAACCTTCTTCTTTTGAAGAGCGGAGTTCACATCGATACAAAGGACCTTGAGGCTTATGTGGAACAGCTTAAAAAGGTTGAATCCATAACCTTGTACAAGGAAGTTGCCCAGATTGCCAAGGTAAGCGACACCGTTGAAGCAATCAAAAAGTTCCCTGTACAGATGATTGCTCCCATCGCCGACAAAATTGCGACGGCAACTCTTGAAGAGATTCATGAAGCAGGCGCACCCATTAAGGCAAAACTTGACGCGGCTCAGACAGCGTACGAGCAGGTGGGCACCGAGGTCAGAAGGGACCTTGGGGACTCCATCAAAAAGGCTTTCAGAAACGTTCCCGAAATTCTTGAAAGCATGGGTCTCGAAGTTACAGAAGAAAACGAGCGCGGCGTAAGAATCCTGGGCTACAACAGCATGCCCATTACAGAGGAATCCCTTGAAACCGTAAAAGAAGCTGACAGAAAGCTTCAGGCGGTTCTCACCAGACTTACACCCGCCGATACTCTTAAGCTCATAAGAGAAGACAAATCCCCCATTAAGATGAGCGTGGATGAGTTAAACGCATATCTTGATGAAAAAGAAACCTCAGAGAGCGAGCAGATTGAAAAATACTCAAAGTTCTTATACAAACTTGAAAGAGACAAAGAAATCACTCCCGAAGAAAGAGCCGACTACATCGAAGTTTATCGCTTCATCAACAAACTCGAGAAAACAGACTACGCTGCAGTGGGTAGTGTATTAAATGCCGGCGGCGATTTAACTCTTTCAAACCTTAAGACAGCCATGAAAACCGCAAAACATCGCGGAATGGACGTAACAGTCGGAGAAGTTTACGACACACTCGTTAATCCTCCCAAGGACGATCCGCTTGAACTTGAGTGGATATCCCACAAGTTTACCGAACTTCGTCAGGCTTTAGGTGTTCCCGAGGAAAGCGTAACAGAACTTATTATGAGTTCCGTGCCCGTTACTCCTGATAACCTCGAAGCGGCTCTTATGTTAAGAGCAAAGCGCGGCGATGCATTTAAGAAAGCTACCGACGCAAGAGGCGGCGCTGCAAAAGAAAAAGCTTTATCACTTTCAGAGGCTTTCTTTGGCAAAGAAGAAGCAAACGCAGCTTATGAAGAAATGGCAACCCGCTGCAAGAGTGCGGTTTACGAAGAGTGCATGAGCAAAGATTCGTACCTCGATGTAAGAGCACTTCAGCTGGTTCACAAACAGTTAAATGTGGCAAGATCCTATGCCGCTGTGGAAAACTATGAAGTACCCATGGAAGTCGGTGGACAAGTGACCTCCGTTAACGTGAAACTTGTGCATAACTCTTCCGAAGAATCCAACGTTGTCGTTTCCATGGAAACAGAGGAACTTGGACGCATAAGCGCAAGATTTAGTGGTACGGAGAAAGAAATATCGGGATATATTGCATGTAATTTTAAAGAAACTGTAATGAAAATGGAAAAAGTTGCCGATAAATTAAACAGCAAGGTAAGTGTGGTGCTCAGCAAGAACTCCGACACCGATGCGGCACTTTCCAAAATTCCCATGAGAGACAATACCGAAGAGGTCTCATCAAAAGAACTTTATAATATCGCAAAACGTTTTTTGGACAGCTTGAAAGGAATAATGAATGAGAATTAATTACAACGTTTCCGCAATGATAGCAAACGGCAATCTTCAGAACAACGATAAGGCTCTTTCAAATTCAATCGAAAGACTTTCATCGGGACTTAAGATTAACCATGCTAAGGACAATGCTTCTGGTATCGCAATGGCAAAAAGAATGAATGCCCAGATACGAAGCCTTGAAACCGCCAATCAGAACTCCAACGACGGTGTTTCCGTTATAGAAATTGCAGAAGGCGCGCTTGCGGAAATCGAAGATATGATTCAGAGAATGAACGAGCTTGCGGTTAAAGCCTGCAACGGAACCTTGTGCGACGATGACAGAAAGCTTATTGACGGAGAGATTACACAGCTTAAAGAAGAAGTGGAAAGAATCTCCAACACCACAATGTACAACGGTTCGGTGCTTTTAAACGGTAACTACGACGTTAAGGGTTACACCAACAACGAAAACTTAAAGGTTACCACTTACAGCGACGAAGTAAGAAGCGGAAACTATGAACTGACCATCAGCGCAACACTTAATGCCGACGGCGAAATCGATCCCGATACTTTTAACTGTACTTTCGGTGAAGGATTCCATCCGGACTGCGAATACGAAGTTAAGGATGATACCGTTATCGTAACGGGACCCAAGGGCTTCGAGATGGAATTCAGAGTAAAAGGCAATATGACCGATCAGCCCGTTAATCTTGACATTACAGGCTTGGGCGCCATGAACGTTCAGATCGGAACCGGCGAAGGTCAGGAGCTTGGCGTAAGAATCGCAACCATCAATTTAAGAACCCTCGGTCTTGAAAAAGTGGATTGTACCACAAGAGAAAAGTCCGAAGAATTCTTGGACCAGATGAACAACAGCCTTTTATACATTAACCAGGCAAGAGCCCGCCTCGGTGCATATCAGAACAGACTTGAGCACACCATCAGCACTCTCGATATTTCCGAAGAGAACATGACGGCCGCATACTCAAGAATCATGGATGCCGACATGGCAGACGAAATGACGGAATACTCCAAGAATCAGGTATTGGTACAGGCCAGCACCAGCATGGTAGCACAGGCCAACGAAAGACCTTCATCTGTATTACAGTTATTACAATAAAGGTGATATATGACAAAAGAACAAATACAGGCTTTTACACTCCGAGTAAGCTCAGCCAACAAGACTGAGATGATAGTGATTCTCTACGACATAGCAATCACATACCTCAATGATAGTGTATCGGCGAAAGAAAGCGACGACAAATCGTTATTCAGAGCTGAGCTTAATCGGACGAAAAGCACGGTGCAGGAGCTTATGAATTCTGTGGACACATCCACGGAGCTTGGGCAGACGCTCCTTAAGCTTTACGTGTACTGCAATCGTGAACTGACCAAAGCATATCTCGACTTTGACGACGCGCCCGCACGGCACATCATTCAAATTTTCAGTAGCCTAAAGTCGGCATATGAAGAGGTAAGCAAAAAAGACAACAGCGGAGCGGTTATGAAAAACGTAGAGATTGTCTACGGCAATCTTACGTACAACAAAAACCTCATGAACGAAATTCTTACGGACCGAGCTCAGAGCAGAGGATTTTTGGCCTGACCATTAAGCATAAGAAGAAAAAGTTTGTTTTTAAGTTACTTTTGACACATATAAATGTATGAAAATCAAGGCTTCGGAGCAATCCGTTTTAGCCTTGGTTTTTTTCTTTGTGAAGATTTACCAAAACAAAAGAATTTGCAAAAAAAGGGTTTACAAATTCAAAATCATAAATTAGAATCCATTCTTGCAGCCGCTGACAGAGACAGGCGGTGATGATTATGATTTTGTTTGCCGGTACCGTTTTGGTACTTATATCGGCAGCGATTACTGATGTTCGTCGAGGAAAGATACCGAACATTCTGATTTTGATTCTGGCAATATTCCAGACACTTTATGTTTTAATTTCCAAATTTGTGCTTAATACGTCTTCAATATCGGGTACCTTGATTTTTGAAAGGATAGGTGCGGCTGCGGCAGTGTTTTTGTTGTTGTACCCGTTTTTTAAACTTGGAGGCTTGGGCGCGGGAGATGTCAAGTTATTGACGCTGACCGTCTTATCGGTCAAAGATCCCTTATTGTTTATGCTGATTGTTTTTTCAATCGGCGCATTAATTTCTGTAATCATGTTATTTTCCAAACTTGAATTTAACAACAAGGGGCACAAGATAGTGCACATGGCTCTGCCGATATTAATCGGTTACCTTGCCGCTTATCTTCCCTGCTTTGCGTAAGAGGACCGGCTATGGACAAATTAGCAATCTTCGGTAATGAAAAAGAATACGTTACAAGGCTGAGCGAATGTCTGCGGACAATCGCCGGAAAGAATATGGAAGTCCTTCTTTTTACTGAGGAGAAAGCTCTTGATGAGTACCTGAAAGACCATAAGGTCAGAATATGTCTGACTCTCGAAAACGAGAAGACAGTCGAAAGAAAAAACATCGAAAATCTGATAGTTCTGACCGAGGAGGAGAACGCTTCCGGAAAAGTCTTTAAGTATATGTCAGCAGACCGAATATACAGCGAAGTGATGGCTTTATGCGCGGAACGCTCCGAGACGGTTAAAGCACCACGATCGACCGGCGAGAAGGAGATAATCGGTATTTACACGCCGATTAAGAGAAGCTTTCAGACGAGCTTTTCTCTGACATTGGGACAGGTTCTTTCGCGGAAAAAGAAAGTGCTGTATTTAAACTTCGAAAGTTTTTCCGGCTTTGAAACCCTCTCCGGCAGGACCGCGGCCAAGGATCTTATGGACCTTCTTTATTTCAGCGAATGCGGCGATCCAAACTTTTCTATGAGGGTTGATTCTTTAAAGGAGCGCATAGGCGAGCTTGATTACATTTCTCCGGCCAAGGCTTTTGTGAAGTTTTCTCTTGTGACAAAAGAACAATGGATAAAGCTTATTGATACCATCGCGCGGGAAACGGATTACGAAACTGTTATCCTGGACCTTTCGGAGAATGTTAACGGACTTTTGGACATTTTGAAGCGATGTTCGGTGGTGTATACGATTACGGACTCCGACAGAGTGGCCACCGCCAAGGTAGGCCAATATGAAAACATGCTAAGAGACAGTGCATATCAGGATATTCTTCTTAAAACTGAGAATATCAGTATTCCCAAGCTCAGAGAAATTCCCGGAAACTTTGAACTCCTGACACATTCGGAGCTGGCGGATTTTGTGAAGAAGCTGGTTAATTTCGACATAGGCGGTGATGCAAATGGCTAAAGAAATCGGGGAAATAAAAAACAGAATATGCAATATGGTACTTCAGAAGATGGACTTTTCGGATGAACTGTCGGAAGAAGAGGTATTGAAGTCTGTTGACGATATCATAACTTCCCTGCCCGAGAGAGAAAGCATGTCTCTTGAAGAAATACTCGATCTTCGAAAGGAAGTCTATAACTCCATCAAGAAATACGATGTAATTCAGGAATATCTGGATGACGAAACTGTCAGCGAAATAATGATTAACGGCGTGGAAGCCATCTTTGTGGAAAGAGGCGGAACACTTTTTAAGACTGACAAAAACTTTTCATCCAAAGAAAAACTTGAGGACGTAATTCAACAGATGGTAGGGTCATGCAACAGGCGGGTTAATGAAGCGTATCCGATTGCGGATGCGAGGCTTTCTACGGGAGAGCGAATTAATGTTGTGCTTGCTCCCGTGGCGCTTAACGGCCCCATAGTCACCATCAGGCGTTTTCCCAAATCACCCATAACAATGGAAAGACTTATTGAGCTTGGAGCACTTGGAGAGGATGCGGCTTTCTTTTTACAAAGGCTGGTGAGGGCAAGATATAACATTTTCATATCGGGCGGAACCGGGACGGGCAAGACTACTTTTTTAAATGCGCTGTCCATGTACATTCCGCCTGACGAAAGAATAATTACCATCGAAGACAGCGCCGAGCTTCAGCTCCTGGGGGCGACCAATCTTGTGCGGCTGGAGACCAGAAATAAAAATACCGAAGGATGTTCGCCCATAGAGATAAGGGACCTTATCAAATCAGCCTTGAGAATGCGACCCGACAGGGTAATCGTGGGGGAGGTCAGAGGAGCCGAAGCAGTTGATATGCTGCAAGCCATGAATACAGGACACGACGGTTCTCTGTCCACCGGACATGCCAATTCTTCGACAGATATGATATCAAGACTTGAAACAATGGTGCTGTGCGGAATGGATATTCCGCTCTATGCAGTCAGAAGCCAGATAGCGGGCGGAATCGATATAATGATTCACCTTACAAGGCTTCGGGACAAAAGAAGAGTGGTAAGCGAAATCTCGGAAGTGGAAGGGATTAAAGACGGAGAAGTAATGCTTAACTGTCTCTACCGATTCGAAGGCGGCAGACTAATACCCGTGGGAGAACTGAAAAACACAGGAAAATTAAAAGGTTTTGAAGCAAATGGACTATAAGGTATATAAGCTTTCCAAAACTGAATATCTTAAGGGGGCATTGATTTACGGATGCATAAGCGGAGTTACAGCCTATTTCTTTTACAGATCGGCTGCATTGTTTTTGATAATGCTTCCCGGATTTGCGATTTTCTTAAAGCTGTATAAAAGCCGGCTGAGAGAAAAAAGAAACAAAAAACTTATGGAAGAATTCTCCGAGACTCTCGGAAGCGTAAGTGTAAATATGAGAGCCGGGTATTCTATAGAAAATGCGTTTTTGGAAGCCTATAAGGACATAAAACTCTTCTACGGAGAGGAAAGCCTTATGGCTGAGGAGATTTTAAGAATCAAAAGGGGCCTTGAAATAAACATTACCCTTGAAGAGCTTATGGATAATCTCGCAAAAAGAAGCGGGGCGGAGGAAATAGAAATGTTTTCGGACGTCTGCAAAAGCGCAAAAAGAAACGGAGGAAATATCGCGGAGGTTTTGACGGACACGGCCGAAAGGATACGCGAATCGATTTGTGTTGACGCGGAAATTGATAATTTAATGGCAGAGAAAAAGCTGGAGTTTCGTATCATGTCGGTTATGCCTTTTGTCATATTGATATATATAAATATCACCTCCGCAGGATATTTCGATGTCCTCTACGAGGGCATTTTCGGAAGGGTATTTATGACGGTCGCACTTCTTATTTTTGCGGGTGCATTAATACTCGGACGAAAGATTATGAGGATAAATGTATGAGAGAAGGGAAAAATATTAAACTGTCGGCATCTATGGTGCTTGCAGGGATTATCCTCTTTCTTTTGTCGGGACAAAGTCCTACGGATTTTACCGAGACAAAAGTAGCACGAAACAATCCGGGGAAGGGGGCTGAGAGGCTTGAACTCGAGGCAATGGTAGATGACATCAGGGTTGAAGGTATTGATGTCAGGGTGCAGGAAAGAGACTATACCCCAGAGGAATGCAAAAAACTATTTGAAAACTGCAGGGAAGAACTGATTAAATCGGTGCTTAGCGACAATTCCGACTTAAAGACGGTTACAAGGGATTTAAGCTTTGAGGAGACTCTTAAGGGCTATCCGTTTTCTTTTGAATATGAGACGGACTCGCCGGACAAAATTGACAGCGTCGGCGAGATAATTACGGACAAACCATTTACAGCAATCATAAGGATAAAGGGAAGCTATGGGGACTTCGCGGATTCTTATGCCGTAAGGGTTAAGGTAACGCCGGAAGAAGATATCAAAAGAAGGGTATACAAGCAAAAGATTTTATCTATGGTTTCCGAAAGGGGGCAGAATTCCGAAAACGTCATACTTCCTACGGAGGTGGACGGAATAAAGGTTAAGTACCAAACTGCAGAAAAAAGGAGAGAGCCTGCGTTTCTTCTTCTCGGAATCGTAGCTGCGGCAGCAGTACTTATTGGAGCCGCAAGGGACGAGAAGGTAAAAAGAGAGGCATACAAAAAGGCGATACTCAGGGAATATCCGACTGTGCTTAAAAAGATTTCTTTGTACCTTTCCTCAGGAATGAACTTAAGAAACATATGGCAGGCGGTATATGAAGAAGGGGTAAAAAAGAAGGGAAAGGATAATCCGTTTTACAAAGAAATGGGGGTTTCCTTAAATGAACTGTCGAGCGGAATTTCCGAAGGACTTGTATATACAAGATTCGGCGAAAGAATAAAGGAACCGGAAATAATCCGCTTCACGGCGCTGTTATCCCAGAACTTAAAAAAAGGAAGCAGCAGATTAAAAGAATTATTAAACGAGGAGGCAGGAAAGGCGTTTATGGCTAAGAAACAAAGAGCGGTAAAAGAAGGCGAGGAGGCGGGAACCAAGATGCTGATTCCCATGATGCTTCTTTTGATTGATGTGATGATTATTATTGTTATTCCCGCTTTCAGGGGAATATAGAAAGGAGAAAAATGAAGACTTTTAAGGATTTTTTGAAAGAAGAAGACGGTATGGGTACCGTTGAGGTAATTCTTATTATCGTGGAAAAGCCTAACGCAAAACACAGGTATGTTTTATGTGGAAATTAAAGGATTCATTATGAGGGAGTAAAGATAAGTGTTTGTAATATTAGGTTTGGTTTTATGAAAGGAAGGTAAGGATGGATGTTTACAGCTAAGGATAAGGAGATGCTAGGTAATCCGTACTTCAATATTATAACGAAGAACCCTGTGATGTATGAGGTACAGTCAAAGAACACTGGTCATTATTGGGTGATAATGCCTCTTATAGACCATAAGTTTAAATATGTCAGATTGATGCATAAGTACAAGAAGGAGCATGAATAC
>CAMNCH010000002.1 GCA_946534145.1 uncultured Lachnospiraceae bacterium | reverse complement strand
ATCAAGGAATCGTGGGTACCTTCTTCAATGATTCTGCCATTTTCGAGCATTATGATGCGGTCCGCGTCTCTTGTGGTTGAGAGTCTGTGGGAAATGTAAAACACTGTTTTGCCTTCAGCAGCAGACTCCATGGCTTTGTTAAGCTCGTACTCCGCTATGGGATCGAGAGCGCTTGAAGGTTCATCCATTATGAGGATGTCTGCGTCTTTGTAGAAGGCTCTCGAAATGGCTATCTTCTGGCTTTCGCCTCCCGAGAAATCCACACCCGCTTCATCAAATTCCGTGGTGACCATAGTATCAAGACCGTTCTCGAGTTTATTAAGGCGTTTTTCAAAGCCCGCATCAATAAGGGCTTTCGTAATAGGTTCTTTTAAGCCTTCATATTCAGAATCTTCAATATTTCCCATAACAACGTTTTCGGAAAGCCTTGCACCATACAGTTGGAAATCCTGGAATACTACGCCGATTTTGTGCCTGTAATCACGGGGCTTGTATTCTTTAATATTCTCATCGTGGTAATAAATACTTCCCTCCGTGGGGTCATATAGACGCATAAGAAGCTTAATCAGGGTCGTTTTACCCGCACCGTTATAGCCTACAATAGCCACTCGCTCGCAGGGCTTAACTCGGAGACTGATATTGTCAAGGACCTTCGCTCCGCCTTCTTTGTACGAAAAACTTAAATTGTCGATTACTATCTCGCCGGGTCCTTTGGATACGTCTTTTCCTTCGTCAGGCTTTATTTTTACCTCATAGTCAAGAAAAGCTCTGATTTTGTCTACATACAGGCTGTTTTCGTGCATGGAGGGAATAAGGTCCGCAAATGTGGCCATACCTCTTCTCAAGCTTCCTGTACGGTTAAACAGGGTAACCGCATCACTGTAGCAAATGGTATGAAGAACCGCCGCACTGTATACAAGATATGTTATGTACAATCCATCCAGAAGAAACGTATCCACAACATACTGCCTTACAAATTCAAGAAAGCTTAGCTTGTTACCTACTTTTCTTTGAATATCAATTATTTCGTCATCCGCCTCGGCGAACTCTTCCGATAGTCTCTTACCCACTTCCGGGTGAAGCCTCAATTCTTTGGCATAATCCTTTAAGTAAAACAGTCTGGAGACGTAATTACGCTTTCTTTCTTTGGGATTAATACGAATTCTGGTATCAACATTAATCTTGTTAAGAGCCTTTGACACAAAGAATCTCAAAACAAAAGAAACAAAAACAAACAAAATACCTGTTTTATCTGTCACCAGGTAAAATACGCCTGTGGTAAAGATAATCGTAAGTCCCTGCACCAGGGAATTGCACAGTGCCAAAAATCTGTCGATGCTTGATTCGGATTCCGAAACCGCCAGCACAAAATCATTGTAATACTTGGGATCGTCGTAGCAGTTTAAGTCGATTTCAGCGGCTTTGGCATACATTTTTTCTTTCAAAGCCTTATAAATCTTAGGCTTGGCCCTGAAGGACCATCCATGGATAAAGAAACCGTCCGGAATAATCTGTAATATATTAACAAGCAAAATAATGCCTATGTAGATAAATGCCTTCTTAAAGGGCTCATGGAACTCGGCACACTTAAGCACATAGTTAATACCAAGTACATGCTCGATAAATATTACTCCCTGATATCTGAAACCGTCATACAGAAAATAGAGCATATATCCGGGGCAGGTTTTAAAGCAGAGTCTCCACAAAAAGAGGTGATTCTTTAACACATTTTTCATGCTTTTGCCACCTCCTTAAAAATTCCTTCGGAGGAATTGCTGCCGGCAAGGTAATTCTCCGCCTGTTTTCTGTACATGTCGGCGTAGAGTCCGTCCAAAGCCATTAATTCTTTGTGCGTCCCTTCCTCTTTTACCGTTCCGTGACGCAAAAGAAAGATTTTATCAGCATTCTGAACCGAGGACAGTCTGTGGGAAATAAACACCAGCGTATTGTCCTTGCATGACTTAAGAATATTATCAAAAAGCGTATACTCCGCTATAGGATCAAGGGCGCTTGACGGCTCATCAAAAAGCTTAACGGGACTGCTTTGCACAAAGGCTCTCGCCACCACAACCTTCTGGAATTCGCCGCCCGACAAAATAGCTCCTTCGTCATCAAATTCCTTGGTAAGAATGGTGTTTTCTTTTTTCGGAAGAGACATAATCTTGTCATATACGCCCGCAAGCTTAAGGGCGCTAAGAACCTCTTCGGAAGAAGCTTCGTCAGCGGTCCGGCCCATAAGAACGTTGTCCTTAACAGACATGGAAAACATCTGATGGTCCTGAAAAGCCGTCGCAAAAAGAGCGCGATATTTCTGCAGATTATATTCTTTGATATTTAAGCCGTTTAAAAGGATTTCGCCTTCGGTCGGGTCGTAGAACCTTAGCAAAAGTTTGATGATGGTTGTCTTACCTGCACCGTTGTGACCCGCCAGCGCATATGTCTTACCGCCATCAAACTTCATGTTAAGATTCTTAATTACAACTTTGTCCTTGTAGGCAAAAGAAACATTTTTAAATTCAATGGAGTCAATCTTTGTGCCCGGATCTTTGCCGTCGTAATCTTCCGGAATCTTTTCTTTGTACTCAAGAAATGTCTTAAGATAGTCCACAAACAAACCGTTCTTAAAAAGCTCCGTAACGGAATCCGTAAATCCTATAAGAATCCAGGTTGTTGAAACCATAAGGCTGGTAATAACAGACAGTTGAGCCAGTGACATGGTATAGGACACCAATGTTCTGTAAGCTCCGTAAATCAGTAATCCTTCAAAGATAAACGTAAATGTAAACATTACGTAGAACCAGTGAAGCACCATGGCGCGTTTTGTGTATTTCCTGGTAACATCTGAAACTCCGCGGATAGCGCCCCTGTACTGCTCCCTCATAAGCGAGAAAACGTCTGATAAGCGCATTTCCTTGGCATACTGGGTAAGATACATGACACGGTTGATGTAGGAAATCTTACGATTGTACGGAGCCATATCTTTGTTACGATTGTAGTCAATCTTGCTCTGAAGCCTGTTGAAGCCAAAGTTACCGATAATGGGAAAAAGAATGAACAACACTGAATATTTGTCCACCTGATACATAAAGATAAACGCACAGACACTGGCTATTGCGCCAAAGAAAACGCCCCATATGACCTCAACCGTACGCGTAAGTCTCTCATCGGATTTTTCCATGGCAAGAGTGTACTTGTCATAGAATTCGCTGTTTTCGAAGCATTCAAGCTCCACATTGGAGGCTTTCTTAAACAGCTTCTTAAACAGTTCTTTGTTAATTTTAGTTTTGCAGATTGGTATAACTTTACGATTTTTGATACTGTGAAACAGCCAGAACAGCGCTTCCACGCTGACCGTAATGACAATAAATGTGAGTAATTCCCGAAAGCTTTTGCCCTTTTCAAGGCCGTCTATTACGAAGCGCAAGAAAAATGCGCTGAAAAACAGCCACTCAAAATAGTCAAGAAAGCTTGCCACACCGTTTATTACAACAAGCGGTTTGGACATTTTCCAGACCAGTTTTAGCGCATAAATATTATTTTTAAATGCGTTCTTTTTATTCATTGATAATACCCATATCCCTCAATTTAGAGTAAAAATATCCCCCTTCACAATAAACGAAATCGTCTATATAAAGGGGGACTGAAATTACTTGACTATTCTTACCTTGAAAACGCCGTCGATTGATTCAAGCTTAGCTTTAATGGATTCGGTGGCGGGTTCGTCTACGTCAATCATGGTGTATGCTACTTCACCTCTTGACTTACTGGACATTTCGGATACGTTGATGCCAAGGTCACCGAATGCTGCAGTAAACTGAGTAATCATGTTGGCTACGTTCTTGTGGAAAATAGCAATTCTGCCGGCTTTCTGGCAGATACCCATGTCAAGTGCGGGATAGTTAACGGAGTTAACGATGTTACCGTTTTCAAGGTAATTCTTCATCTGGTTAACTGCCATTACAGCACAGTTGTCTTCGGACTCTTCTGTGGATGCGCCAAGGTGAGGAATTGCAATAACGCCTTCCATATTGGCGGTTTTGGCATTGGGGAAGTCGGTAACATACTTTCTTACCTTACCGCTCTTAAGAGCCTCTTCCATAGCCTCGTCATCTACCAAAAGGTCTCTGGCAAGATTAAGAATAATAACACCCTTCTTCATCATAGCGATGGTGTCTTTATTAATCATTTTTTTGGTGTTTACATTGGGGTCATCGTTCTCGATAAGCGGAACGTGTACGGAAATGTAATCACACTTCTGGAAAATCTCTTCTCTGGTCTTTACGTGGTGAACGTCTCTTGAAAGGTTCCATGCGGCTTCAATGGAGATGTAAGGGTCACATCCGTATACATCCATGCCGAGGGCTCTGGCAGCGTTGGCAAGAGGTCCGCCGATTGCGCCAAGACCGATAATACCGAGCTTTTTGCCTCTGATTTCGGTTCCTGCAAATTTGCTCTTGCCCTTTTCTACGAGCTTTGCAATGTTTTCATCGGATTTATTGGCTTTAACAAAGTCGATACCGCCCACAACATCGCGGGAAGCAAGAAGCATTGCGCAGATGGCAAGTTCTTTAACACCGTTGGCATTGGCACCGGGAGTGTTGAATACTACGACACCCTTCTGTGCAAGCTTATCAAGAGGAATGTTGTTAACGCCGGCACCGGCTCTTGCAACGGCAAGAAGGTTGTCGGAGAATTCCATCTCGTGCATCACGGCACTTCTTACAAGAATACCTTCCGCAGCATTAACATCATCTGTTTTAGCATAGTTTTCATCAAAATTTTTAAGTCCCACATTGGCAATGGGATTTAAGCAGGCATATTTAAACATTACGCATGTTCCTCCTCGTACTTCTTAAGGAATTCAACCAAAGCCTCAACACCTTCGATGGGCATAGCGTTGTAAATGGAAGCTCTCAAGCCGCCTACGCTCTTGTGTCCCTTAAGGTTATCAAAGCCTGCAGCCTTGGTAGCTGCAACAACTTCCGCATCCATTTCCGCGGAACCGGTTACGAAAGGTACGTTCATAAGAGAACGAACTTCTTTGTCTACGGTTCCTTTAAACATCTTGCTCTGATCGAGGAAGTCGTATAAAACGGCTGCTTTTTTCTTGTTGATTTCGTTCATTGCGGAAAGTCCGCCGAGGCTCTTTAAGTATTTAAATACCTTGCCGCATACGTAGATAGCCCAGCAGTTGGGAGTATTGTACAAAGAATCGTTCTTGGCATGGGTATCAAATCTTAAATAAACGGGAACATTGTCAGCCACATCTTCTCTGATTAAGTCTTCTCTGATAATCACGATTGCAAGTCCTGCGGGGCCCACGTTTTTCTGAACGCCGCCGTAGATGATACCGTAATCTGATACGTTGCAGGGTTTGGATAAGAACATTGAAGACTGGTCGGATACCAATACCTTGCCTTTGGTGTTGGGAAGCTTCTGGAATGTGGTACCGTGAATGGTCTCATTCTCGCAGATATATACATAGTCTGCATTATCGTCAACAGGAAGGTCTGAGCAGTCCGGAATGTAACTGTAATTTCTGTCTTCGCTTGATGCTATAATGTTAACCTTACCGAATTTCTTGGCTTCGGTTGCTGCCTTTTTGGACCAGGCGCCGGTCACGATGTAATCAAATACACCGTTTTTACAAAGATTCATGGGAATCATGGAGAACTCTAAAGTTGCTCCGCCCTGAATGAACAATACCTTGTAGTTGTCTGGTATGTTCATAAGGTCTCTTAAGTCTTGTTCCGCTTCATCGATAATAGTCTGGAAAACCTTAGATCGATGAGACATCTCCATAACGCTCATACCGCTTCCCTTATAGTCAAGAAGCTCAGCCTGAATCTCTTCAAGCACAGGTAAAGGCATTGTAGCCGGACCTGCAGAAAAATTGTAAACTCTGGACACTTTCTCATCCTCCTGAAAAATATTTTAATATGTATATTACGCTTTTGATAATTTATTGTCAAACCAAAAACGCATATTTATACAGATTTGTAAACTGTTTCTTTTGAGCAAAAAGAATGCACAAAATCAAAGCTTTTATTTGTAAATGATAACGGGGGTTCCGATTTCGATGGCATTGTAGAGGGCTTCCGCATCGTCATAGCGCATATTTATGCACCCTCTTGATCCATGCCTTAAATATCTGTCTCCGCCGAAGGCAGACTGCCAGCCGGCATCATGGAGACCGATTGCCTTGTAAACGGGCATCCAGAAATTCACATAAGACCGATAATCCGGTCCTGTCAAGTATTTCCCCGGTACCTTATTGTATACATAGCACACCATCTCGGGAGTCGCAAAACCCGCCGAAGGCTTGCCTGTTACCACATCGCAGAAAAGCTTAACCTCGCCGCCCTGTATAAAGTACAGAACCTGACGGGTCATATCCACTTCAACATAGGTATCTCCTATGTCATTTAACCCTTTTTTGTACGGCTCATGAATGTATTTGGGTTCATGAATCCCTTCTTCCCCGGTTAAAAGGGCATTGTACAGATATTCTTTTTCCGCCTGACGGTCAAGAAGTGTTCCGTAATTGGAAAAGCTTATATTCTTAACCTCGCCGATATGGGTCACAAACTCACGCGGCATGGCATATGTATCGTATCTGTCGCATAAAGTGTCGATGTAGGAATCCACTTTATCCTTGCTGATATACAAAGAGCCGTCTTCGTTTTTCAAAAACTCTCTTGTATTGGTATCAAAAATAATAAAACTGCTTAAAATCGAACAATCCAGCGCAACCGGTCCGTCGCCCATGTCAAAAGAAAGCTTTGGCGTCAAAAATCCGCATACCTCGCCCCAGACCTTTTTGTCATGAAGCATCTGCGGTGTATCGTCCTGCACAAAGAAACAGTCTTTTGATACATCAACCGTAAAATTCTTATCAAGGCTATCTGCCACAAGGTTCTGAAGCTTGTCCGTATCGATTAATGCATCAATCTGTTCAAAAAAGTAATAACCGTCTTCTTTGGAATAGCGAATTTCACTGATAAACTTAGCATCAACAGTATGTTGTTTAACCAGGTTAAGGTTCTTAACGCAGTCCCTAAGCTTGTCGGCATTGTATAATACCGAAGGCTTAACACTATTAGTCAAAGACGATTCTGATGCGTTTAAAATCCACAAAAAAGGGCTCTGTTTACCAAAGACGTTTCGTAACGCCTCTGTATAATCTACGGTATAATCGATGTCTGAAAGAAGAATCTCTTCCTCGGTCCCATAATCTTCGCTTTTTACTACGATTCTGTCGTACTGAAATGCTTCAATCAGTTCTGAATTGACCTCTTCCACGCTCTTACCGGTGCAGTATACACCGTTTATGCGTGTATTAAAGGTAAATCCCTCGGTATAGTAAAAAGAAACAAATAAGTAAAAGATTATAAAGGCCACTGTCGGGATTAATATGATTGCACCTATTAACCCCTTAAGCTTTTTCTTCATAAATCAGTTCTACCTTTTTTCGTAGTCCTTTTCGTCAAATACGTCACTGAGAGGAGCTCCGCCGGGAACCATGGGGAACACCTTATCATCTTCATTTATAACACATTCTATAATGCAAGGTCGATTATTTTTAATCGCACTCTTAAGTGCGGGAGCAAATTCTTCTTTTTTGGTAACCTTATAAGCATCACAGCCAAGGCCTTCCGCTACCTTGCAAAAATCAACCTTGTCGTTAAGAACTGTCTGGGAATATCTGCCTTCATAGAACAAGGTCTGCCACTGTCTTACCATACCGAGAACGTGGTTATTGATGATAACCTGAATAATCGGAATGTCGAATCTTGAAGCGGTAGCCAGCTCGTTCATGTTCATACGGAAGCAGCCGTCACCTGCGATGTTAATGCAGAGTTTGTCGGGGTTGCCGACTTTGGCACCTATGCACGCACCGAGGCCGTATCCCATGGTGCCGAGACCGCCGGATGATAAAAATGTACGGGGCTTGGTGTAGTGATAATACTGTGAAGCCCATATCTGATGCTGACCCACATCGGTGGTAATAATAGCCTGACCCTTGGTAATCTTGTCGATTTCTTCCATGATGTAGGGACAGGTAAGTTTGGAGTGGTCGTATCCGAGAGGATATTTTTCTTTTAACTCCTTAATATGTTTCATCCAGTCTGAGTGATCCTGCTTGGGAAGAACTTTATTAACCTGCTTAAGCGCAGATTTAAGGTCTCCTATCACGCTGGCTTTGGTCTTAATATTCTTGTCGATTTCGGCTGCATCAATATCAAAATGAATAACCTTGGCCTTAGAAGCAAAAGTCTTAACGTTACCCACAACACGGTCGGAAAATCTTGCGCCGAGTGCTATAAGCAGGTCGCAGTCGCTTACACCGAGGTTGGAAGCTTTGGTACCGTGCATACCGATCATGCCGGTATATCTGTCACTGTAGCCGTCAAATGCGCCTTTGCCCATAAGGGTATCGCATACAGGTGCATCAACAAGTTCAGCAAATTCCGCAACTTCTTGGGCCGCGTCGCTGGCAATAGCACCGCCGCCTACGTAGATAAAAGGCTTTTTGGAGGCCTGAATAAGCTTAACAACCTTAGTTATATCTTCATCCGTAAATTTATCGATACGGGTGATTTTGTCGGGTGCCTTGGGCGTATATTCGCATTTGGCAGCCGTCACATCCTTGGTAATATCTACAAGTACAGGGCCGGGACGTCCGCTTTGGGCAATGTTAAAGGCCTTTCTGATGGTATCAGCAAGGTTCTTGACATCCTTGACGATATAGCCGTGTTTGGTAATAGGCATGGTAACGCCGGCAATATCTACTTCCTGGAAGGTGTCTTTGCCCAGCCAGGGAAGTACAACGTTAGCCGTAATAGCTACCATAGGAACAGAATCCATATAAGCTGTGGCGATACCTGTAACAAGGTTAGTCGCACCGGGACCTGAAGTCGCCATACAAACTCCCACCTTGCCGGTGGATCTTGCATAACCGTCTGCGGCATGGGAAGCACCCTGCTCGTGACTGGTAAGAATATGTCTTATTTCGCTGTGGTTATATAACGCATCATAAACATTGAGAATGGTACCGCCGGGATAACCAAAAACGGTATCAACTCCCTGCTCTTTCAAACATTCAACAACAATTTCGGCTCCTGTTAAAAGCATCTGTATCCTCCTTAGTTCTTACCGGGAACTTTTAAAACAGCTCCGTTTGCAGCGCTGGTAACAAGTTCTCTGTATCTTAAGAGATAACCTGATTTAATGTCGGTTTCTTTGGGCACAAAGCCGACCTTACGTTTTTCAAGTTCCTCATCATCTACCAGCAGCTCGATAAGGTTCTCATTAATATTGATGTGAATCATATCGCCTTCATGAACAAAAGCAATGGGGCCGCCGAGAGCCGCTTCGGGAGAAACATGTCCGATGGAAGCACCTCTTGAAGCGCCGGAGAATCTGCCGTCCGTAATAAGGGCTACAGAAGCTCCGAGACCCATACCTGCAATAGCAGATGTGGGATTAAGCATCTCTCTCATACCGGGACCGCCCTTGGGGCCTTCATATCTGATAACGACAACGTCTCCGGCCACAATCTTGCCGCCTTTAATGGCTGCAATGGCATCTTCTTCACAGTCGAATACTCTTGCGGGGCCTGCATGCTCCATCATTTCGGCTACAACAGCGGAACGCTTAACAACCGAACCCTCGGGAGCAAGATTACCCTTAAGCACGGCAATACCGCCGGTCTGGGAATAAGGATTCTCAACAGGTCTGATAACTTCGGGATTTAAATTAATCGAATTTTTAATATTCTCTCCCATGGTCTTGCCTGTTACGGTCATGACATCAAGGTTAAGAAGGTTTTTCTTACTGAGTTCTTTAAGTACGGCATAAACACCGCCGGCCTCGTTTAAATCCTCCATGTAGGTGGGACCTGCGGGAGCGAGGTGGCAAAGGTTAGGTGTCTTAGCCGACAGTTCATTGGCAATTTCAAGGTTTAATTCAACACCTGCTTCATGAGCAATTGCGGGAAGATGAAGCATGGAGTTGGTGGAGCATCCGAGAGCCATATCTGTGGTAAGCGCATTCAAAAATGCTTCTTTGGTCATGATATCTCTGGGACATATATTTTTGTTGACAAGTTCAACTATCTGCATGCCTGCATGTTTGGCAAGTCGTATTCTTTCGCTGTAAACTGCGGGAATGGTGCCGTTGCCTTTTAAGCCCATGCCGAGTGCTTCGGTAAGGCAGTTCATGGAATTGGCCGTGTACATACCCGAGCAGGAGCCGCAGGTAGGACAAACCTTTTCTTCAAATTCACAAAGCTCTTCCATGGTCATTTTGTTTGCGGCAACCGCGCCGACAGCTTCAAACATGGATGAAAGACTTCTCTTCTGTCCTTTAACATGTCCGGCAAGCATGGGACCGCCCGACACAAAAATCGTGGGAACATTTACTCTGGCAGCGGCCATAAGTAGACCGGGCACGTTTTTGTCACAGTTGGGAACCATAACAAGACCGTCAAACTGGTGAGCAATGGCCATACATTCCGTAGAATCGGCTATCAGGTCTCTGGTAACCAAAGAATATTTCATGCCGATATGGCCCATTGCAATACCGTCGCATACGGCAATTGCGGGGAATACCACAGGCATACCGCCTGCCATGGCAACACCCATTTTTACGGCTTCAACTATTTTATCAAGATTCATATGACCGGGCACTATTTCATTGTAAGATGAAACGATACCAATCATGGGACGTTTTCTTTCTTCCTCGGTAAAACCAAGAGCATTAAATAAGCTTCTGTGAGGTGCCTGCTGGGTACCTGTTTTAACGTTATCGCTCTTCATGTGTAAATTACCCTCCTATATGCGTTCCGCAATAAGTCTGCCCATTTCGGTACAGCCTACTTTTGTGGTGCCTTCAGTATAAATGTCGCCGGTTCTGTAGCCTTCTTCCAAGACCTTTTGAACAGCTGCCTCAATAGCATCGGCTTCTTTTGTAAGATCAAGACTGAATCTGAGCATCATAGCGGCGCTTAAAATCGTTGCAATGGGATTGGCTATATCTTTGCCCGCAATGTCGGGTGCAGAGCCGTGGCTGGGCTCATAGAGGCCGAATTTGGTCTCATTTAAGCTGGCACTTGCAAGCATTCCGATGGAGCCCGTAATCATGCTGGCTTCGTCCGAAAGAATGTCTCCGAACATGTTCTCGGTTAATACTACATCAAACTGACCGGGATCCTTAACAAGCTGCATTGCACAGTTGTCCACAAGCATATGTTCAAGCGTTACTTCGGGATAGTCTTTTGACACTTCATTGACCACTTCTCTCCAAAGTCTTGAGGAATCAAGAACATTTGCTTTATCAACGCTTGTAACCTTTTTGCGGCGTTTCATGGCTATTTCAAAAGCCTTAATGGCTATACGTCTGATTTCGTTTTCATTATAAGTAAGAGTGTCGGTGGCTTCTTTAATACCGTCTTTAATAACCGTTTCTCTCTTGCCGAAATAGAGTCCGCCGGTTAACTCTCTTACTATTATAAGATCGAATCCGTTGTCGCTGGTTTCTTTTTTAAGAACGCAGGCATCGGAAAGTTCTTTGTATAATAAAGCGGGACGAAGGTTTGCAAAAAGTCCCAGTTCTTTTCTTATCTTAAGAAGACCTGCCTCAGGGCGTTTGGAAGGCTCAAGCTTGTACCAGGGAGAAGTATTGGTATCTCCGCCTATGGAGCCCATCAAAACCGCGTCGGCGGCCTTGGCATCTGCTATGGCTTCGTCGGTAAGGGGAATTCCGTGCACATCAATGGAAGCTCCGCCCATTAATATATCTTTATAATTGAAGTTGTGATTGAATTTGGCTGCGACTTTATCAAGAACGATTTTGGCCTGAGCTACTATCTCGGGGCCGATTCCGTCGCCCGGAATACATGTAATATTGTAATTCATATGACACCTTAAGTATTTTAGAATTTTAACGTAGTACAGTATGAAATTAATCTTATTACATTTTTTGTGAAATTACAATATAAATTATTCAGAATTTTTAAGATAATCAGACCAATAATTGTCAAATTCGATGAGATATGTTTTTTTAATAAAATTCCCCTTAAGCACTCGCCTAAGGGGATTCTTTAAACATTTACTGATTGTCGGGTTTCTCAACCTGAGCTATAGCGGATTTGGCCATGGGAATTCGGCAGTTTTTATTGTTACCGAATTCAACGATAACGGTATCATCGGTAATGTCGATTACAACTCCGTAAAAACCGCTGGTGGTAAGAACTACATCACCCGTCTCAAGAGCAGATAACATTTCGTTCATACGCTTCTGTTCCTTCTTCTGGGGTCTTACAAGCATAAAGTAAAAAATAAGACCGAAGGGAATAATCATTACAAGCAGTGAAACCAAAGAGCCTGCAAGAGAAGGTTCAGCGGCTGCTGCAGCTGTCAATAACAAATTCATAAGTATACCTCCAAATATAATCAGGTTAAAAACCTGCAAGAATTATCATACATAACCTTCACTCATACTGTCAAGTTTGCATTTCTTATATTTTTCGAAACTTCCGTTGTCGAGAGCCTCGCGAATCTCGGCCATCATTGTATTATAGAAGTAAAGGTTGTGAAGAACGCATAATCTCATGCCCAGCATTTCTTTGGCTTTAAGAAGATGTCTGATATAAGCCCGCGAATAATACTTACAAGCCGGGCACTGACAGCCTTCCTCGATGGGACGCATATCCTTCTCATATTTGACATTGAAAAGATTAATCTTGCCCTTATTGGTATAAAGGTGACCGTGACGGCCGTTACGTGAAGGGTAAACGCAGTCAAAGAAATCAACGCCTCTTGCCACACCTTCCAGAATGTTGGCGGGAGTTCCCACTCCCATCAAATAAGTGGGTTTATTCTTGGGAAGATAGGGAACCGTTTCATCCAAAATATGATACATCTGCTCGTGAGTCTCGCCCACGGCAAGACCGCCGACCGCATATCCGTCCAGATCCATTTCGCTGATGCGTTTAGCATGTTCTATACGAATATCCGGGAAAATAGCTCCCTGATTGATACCAAAAAGCATCTGTTTCTTGTTGACGGTATCCTCAAGACTGTTAAGTCTGTTCATCTCCACACGGCAGCGTTCAAGCCATCTGGTGGTACGGGCAACACTGTCTTCAACATACTTTCTCTCCGCAACACTTGAAGGACATTCGTCAAAAGCCATGGCAATGGTGGAGCCGAGATTGCTCTGAATCTGCATGCTCTCTTCCGGTCCCATGAAAATAATGCGTCCGTCTACATGTGAGTGAAAAGTAACGCCTTCTTCCTTGATCTTGCGAAGACCTGCCAAAGAAAAAACCTGAAATCCCCCGGAATCGGTTAAAATGGGGCGCTCCCAGTTCATAAACTTATGGAGGCCGCCCAGTTCTTTAATAACCTTATCACCGGGACGAACATGAAGATGATAGGTATTGGAAAGTTCCACCTGACAGCCGATGTCATATAAATCCATGGTGGAAACAGCGCCTTTAATAGCCGCAACAGTACCTACATTCATAAAAACAGGAGTCTGAATATCTCCGTGAACCGTATGAAAGACCGCTCTCTTGGCGCGGCCTTCCTCTTTTAAAATCTCGTAATTCATTTATAACCTTTCAAAATTAGAATTCTTCCCAAAGCTCTTCAAGGGTAATACCTTTGTCCATGATATATGCAGCCGCTTCTTTGCCCACATATCTGAAGTGCCAGGGTTCGTATACGATGCCCGTGATGCTTTCTTTGCCCTCAGGGTAACGAAGAATGAAGCCGTATTCAGCACAGTGCTCCTCTAGCCACTTGCCGGCCTCTGTATCGCCGAAAGCCCAGTCAAGGGTTGAATGATAACTGCAGACAATATCAAAAGCAAGACCAAGCTGATGCTCGGAACAGCCGGGTATGATTACGTCCTTGGAAGCCGTCTTAAAGGCTTCAAGATAGGACTTACCGTTAGCCATGTATTGATTGATACGTCTTAAGAAAAGCATCTCTTGACGTTCCATATCTCTGTAAGGGGAGCATACATAAAGGCTGATGCCCTCGGAATTGGCTGCATTAAGCATGTTTCTGAGGGGCTCAACGGCTCTTTCGTCACACTTCATGGTGCCCTTTATGGTAGTAAGCTTAACCTTGTAATCATCGGGAATAGGATGGGTCTTGTTAACAAGAATAAGACTCCAGTCATCCTTGGTAAAACCGTTGCCGTTATCGGAATCCTCGTAATCTTCCGAAAGAACGGTATCCATGAAGAAATCGTCAAGTGAGAACATATCTCCGTCTTCTTGCGTATCAAGCTCATCGGTGGTGTATGACTCGGAAACGTCGTCGGATACTATCTCCACATATTTGGAAACTTCCTCCGCCGTATCATTGTTAAGGGGAATGGATTCCTCGGATATATTGACTCCGCCCATTGAAGAAAGGTAGACTTCGCCCTCCTTCATCTCATCTGCGTTGGAGAAACTCGAACACAGTAAAAAGAACACGAAAACAAAGCCAATGGAGACATACTTCTTGCCATTGCCGTAAAAGTATTTTATTACATTATAAATACCCAGTACGGTTATCAGTACCAGGAAAATCAAAGGCTTCATAAACTTATGCTTCTTAGAAAGCCCGGCCGCCCTTGAGACAGCCTTCTCCTTGAATGTTTTTTTCACATGACATCTCCGAAAATTCCCACTGCCCCAATCCATTCTCTTTACACACTATTACTATATCACAACGTGGCAAAAATCACACTTTATTTTTCTTATTTTTATTTGTTTAACAATTCACATATGTTATTATGGTATGGAAAAAAGAAGCATAAGGAATGGTGCAATTATGAGCGGTTCTACAATCGGCAAAATATTTACCGTAACCACCTGGGGCGAATCCCACGGTGCGGCTATCGGCGCTGTACTTGACGGAGTTCCCGCAGGTATCAAGCTTTCAGAAGAAGATTTTTTTGAGGATATGTCCAGAAGACGTCCCTCCGACGATAAGGTTTCCACCAAAAGAAAAGAAAGTGATACCGTAAGGATAATGTCAGGAGTGTATAATGGAGTTACCCTCGGAACACCCATTTCATTAATGATAGTCAATGAGGATCAGCACTCTCCTTCTTATAACAATCTGGAGCATACTTATCGCCCGGGTCACGCTGATTTTACATATGACTGCAAGTACGGTGTAAGAGACCACAGAGGCGGCGGACGTTCTTCGGGTCGTGAAACCGCGGCAAGAGTTGCTGCCGGTGTTGTGGCCAAAAAAATACTTGCTCCTCTCGGAGTAACCTTTGAATCCGTACCTGTTCTTCGTGAAGACATTCCCGCCGGGGATTCCGTGGGCGGTACCGTTTCACTTTGCATTAAGAATATACCCGCAGGTCTCGGCGAACCTGTATTTGATAAGCTTGACGGACTTTTGTCAAGGGCATTGATGTCCGTAGGAGCCGTTAAAGCAGTTGAAATAGGTGACGGAGTAAAAGTCTCCGAAGCCCTCGGAAGCGAGAACAACGACGAATTTACAGTTGTGGACGGTAAAATTGTTACCAAGACCAATCACTGCGGCGGAATACTCGGCGGCATAAGTACCGGAGGCGACATACTTATTAAGGCACATATTAAGCCTACCCCCTCTATCTCTCTTCCCCAGAACACAGTAACTGACGGGGCTGAGTCCACAGTGCTTGAAATTAAAGGTCGTCACGACATCAGTATAGTAAAGCGTGTAGCCCCTGTTCTCGAGGCTATGTGCGCTTTGGTATTGGCGGACGAGCTTCTTGTAAACATGTCTGCCAGAATGAGCAATGTAATTTCTTTTTACAAAGAATAATCTTTGGAGGAATGTATGAATAAATACGTAGCTTATGTTTCAAGTTATACCCAGAATGAAAAATTCGGTATTACAATCTTTGACGTGGATATGAAGAAGGGACGCTTTACCAAAAAGGGCGTTGTTGAGGTATCCAACTCCTCTTACATCACCCTCTCCCACAGTCAGAAATTTCTTTATACCATAACGGACCTTGGTGTAGAGAGCTACAAAGTTTTGCCCGACGGTATGCTCAAAAAAATAAACATGCAGTCCATAAACGGTATGCGTGGCTGCTATATTTCCACAGACTATGCCGACAAATTTTTGTTTGTGGCAGGTTATCATGACGGTAAAATAACGGTTCTAAAGTTAAAGCCCAACGGTTCCATCGGTGAGATAACAGACGAAATATATTTAAAGGGCATGGGTACTATTTCCGAAAGAAATTTCCACCCTCATGTAAATTGTGTTAAAATGTCCCGCGACAATCAATATCTGTTTGCCGCCGACCTTGGTATGGACCACGTTAATGTTTACTCATTAAATTCCGCTACCGGCAAACTTAAACTGGTTGATATCATTCGTTCCGAGCAGGAATCGGCTCCCAGACACATTAAGTTTTCAAAGAGCGGCAAATACCTCTATATAGTTCATGAACTTAAGAATTACATAGATGTTTATTCCTACGAGAATCCTGCTCCCGGTAGTCCCAAGTTTGAAAAGATTCAGACCATTTCAACTTTGAATGACTATCATGCCAAGGGAAATGCTGCAAGCTGTGTAAACATTTCATACGATTTTAAGTACATTACCGCTTCCAATGCAGGCGATAACAGCGTATGCGTTTACAAGATTCTTTCCGACGGAACCCTTGAGAAGCTCTTCTGTCTGCCCATAAGCGGTGAGTATCCCAAAGACGTTTCTTTGTTCCCGGACAGTAAACACCTTGTATCCTGCAATAATGAGTCAGATACTCTCACATTCTTTAATGTTGATACCGAACAAAAAACACTCATTATGAACGGACCGGAGATTAAGATAGAAAAACCCAATTGCATAGTATTCAAAAAGCTTGAGGATGAACCTCAGCCCGAAAAATAAACAAAAAAGAACCTCGGTACATTAAGTTGTGCCGAGGTTTTTATTTTGCAATTATTTAGTTGCTGGCTTTAACCTTAATCCAGAGTTCGGAAAGCTTCTTTCTTAAGAATTCATTGTCGGTGAAAACTTCGTCTTTCTCAAAACCGGTTCTGGGAATATATGCTTCGTTACCGTCATAGAGGCCGCCTTCTTTGGTTACTTCAGCAAGAACGTTCTTGTTAACGGAAGCGTAACCTACCGCTTCGGTATTACCCATTGCTGCATCGTAGCTGATTACATAATCAATGAACTTGTAAGCAAGGTCGGGGTTCTTGGCATTCTTGGGAATAACCATTGCGTCAACCCAGACATTGGTGCCGCAGTCGGGAGTGTAATATCTCATGTCTTCGTTCTCGGAAAGAATGTAGGCTGCGTCGCCGCTATATACGATAGCCAGATCTTTTCTGCCCTGAGCCATGCCGTCGATTACTTCGTCGGTAACTGTGGTGGGCTGCATTGTGGTGTTAAGCTCAACAAGCCAGTCGTAAGCATCCATAATCTCTGATTCTTCAGAGGTGTTCATGGAATAGCCGAGAGCCTTGAAAGCTATCATAAAACTGTCTCTTTCGCTGTCGTACATATAAATCTTGCCGGCATATTTGGTATCCTTCATGATGTCAAAGCCTTTTGCTTCAACTTCACTTGAAGGTACATTTTTCTCATTGTACACAATACCTACGGAGCCCCAGAAATAAGGAACCGAGTAAGAATTGTCGGGGTCGAATCCGTTGTAAGGAGCAACCTTTAAAGCATCTGTTACATCACCGAAGTTCTTAAGCCTGGTAACATCGATTTTCTGAAGATAATCTTCTTTGATCAGTCTTTCAATCATGTAGTCGGAAGGAATCAAAACATCGTAGCTGTCTCCCGCCATAACTTTTGTGTACATCATTTCGTTGGAATCAAAAAGTTCCACATCAACCTTAACATTGTACATCTTCTCAAAGTCAGGAATGAGTTCATCGCTCATATACTCGCCGGGAAGATATATCTTAAGCTTCTCCTTGGCGCCGCAACCGCAAAGAGTCATGATTGCAAGCACGCATACTGCAAAAGAAAGCAGCAATCCTTTTTTCTTCATTAATATTTCCTCCTAAATAAAACCGATTAAACCGGTATTTCTTCTTTGTCCGATACTTTACCCTGTTTTTTACCTGCTATAGAGGGTATCACATTAACCAGTATTAGCGCAACAGTTATTATAACCACAATAAGTGTGGACAGGGCATTAATCGAAGGATTGACGCGCCTTGACTCTGTGTATACCAATATAGAGATGTTGCTGACACCATTACCGGTTACGAAGTATGAAATAACGAAATCATCAAAGGACATGGTAAATGCAATCAATGCTCCCGAAATAATACCGGGCATGCACTGAGGCACAATAACCTTAGTAAGAGCCTGCCAGGGCGTAGCACCAAGGTCCATGGCCGCCTCCGCAAGGTTGGGATTAAGTGAGCGGAGTTTCGGCATAATGCTCAGAATAACGTAAGGAATACAGAACATAATATGCGCTATAAGCATGGTGAAAAAGCCCTTTTCAACATGAATTGCGCTAAAGAGCATCAGTAAACCGATGGCAGTTACGATTTCGGGATTCATGATGGGAAGCTGATTCAACTGTTCTACTATTGCCTTAACCGCCTTTCTGGATTTGGAAAGGCCTATAGCCGTGATGGTACCCACAACGGTTGAGATTGCAGTTGCCAAGACCGCGCACGCAATAGTGTAAAACAGTGCTTCCATCATGGTTTTGTTGGCAAACATCTTGCTGTACCACTTAAGGGAGAAACCCGTAAAGTTGGTCAGGGATTTACCTTCGTTAAAAGAAAACACAATTGTATAAAGGATAGGTGCGTAAAGGAAAAGCACCATTAAAGCCATAAAAATTGAGGAGCCGATTTTCTTATTCTTCTTCATGCGTTTACGGCCTCCATCTTTTCTCCCTTATCAACCTTCTTGGTAATGTACATGGATATCATGATGATTATGGCCATTATAAGGGAAATGGCACTGCCGAAGTTCCAGTCTCCCGCCGTTAAGAACTGGGATTCTATTATGGTACCTACCATAACGTAAGAACCGCCGCCCAACATTCTGGGAATGCAGAAACTTGATACCGAAGGAAGGAATACCAGGGTAATTCCGCTGATAACTCCCGGCATGGAAAGGGGAAGTGTTACCTTTGTAAAACACTTGCGGGGGCTTGCACCCAAATCTCCCGCCGCTTCAATAAGACTGTAATCCATCTTGGTAAGGGATGTATAAATCTGAATAATCATAAAGGGCAGGAAGTTATAAACCATACCGAGAATAACCGCAAAATCCGTATACATAAATGCTACCGGACCTATTCCGAACAATCCGAGGAAGCTGTTGATAACACCGTCTTCCTGCAAAATACCGGTCCAGGCATAGGTTCTTACCAGCATGTTAATCCATGTGGGAAGGGTAATGATAAGAACCCAGCGCATCTTAACCTTTTCGGAATATTTGGCAATAATATATGCTGCGGGATATCCCAAAAGAACACATACAACAGTAGTTTCAATCGCTATCCTTAAGGACCTGTACAAAACCTCAAGAAAGGTCTTGTCGGTAAGAAAGCGTTTGAAATTACCGAGGCTGAACATAAACTTAGATACCGAATTGCCTCCCGACGTGAATGCATAAAGCAAAATAAGAAGCATCGGTACCGCTATTACAACCGTACTCCAAAGAAGGTACGGATAAACCATCTTACGAAACTGTTTCATATGTTTTACCTTCTTAGTAAGCTGACTTAGTCATAATGTGCAAAGCTTCAGGTGTAAATTTAAGACCTACAGGGTCCCCTGCTTTGGTTTCTTTGGTCGTATCTACCTTGTATTCGTAACCTTCTGTCTTGAAGGTAACGTTATAAACACCGGGCTCAATGGTCATAGGGTCAAAATCATATACGACCTCGGTGATGGTAACAGGAGAACCGTCTTCAAGACTCCAGGCAGAAGCATTGGCCCAGGTCTTTAAGTCAGTGTCAAGGGCAATACTTTCCTGAATTTCATCCGCATTCTTAAAGAAGTTCACTGCATAAATCTCTTCTTCGTATTCTTTGTTAACTACACGGTTTTCTTCTTCAATAATCATGTTAACCGTTACTGAAGTACCTGCCTGAGTGGAAAACGTAACAGGATAAGTGCCGTACTCGGGAACAGCCTCGTAACTTACGGAATGAATGGAAATACGCTCTTCCGTAGCGGGATTCCAGGCCTGAGCATCGGCTCTCGCTATAATAAAGTCGTTGTTAATATCCTGAAGGTCGTCAAGGTCGATGTAAAAGTCATTGGCACTCATCATCTCCTCCGCAAGCTCGTTGACTACGGGCTTGTCATCGGAAACGTTCATTTTAACCGTTATCTCGGTACCGGACTTAGTCTCCACGATGGTCTCGTAATGAACGCCTTTAAATAAAACAGACTTAACAATACCCTTTAAATTGCCGGATCTGGGCGCAACAATTTCAAGATCTTCGGGACGAATAACAACGTCAACGTTCTCGTTCTTGGAAAAGCCTGCGTCTACACAATCAAAGGTCTTATCTTCAAACATAACCTTGTAGTCTTCAAGCATAATGCCGTCCACAATATTACTCTCGCCTATGAAATTGGCAACATATCTGTTGACGGGTTCATTGTAAATATCCGTGGGTGTTCCTATCTGCTGAATCTCTCCCGCTTTCATAACCACAATCTTGTCGGACATGGTAAGTGCTTCTTCCTGATCGTGTGTTACGTAAATAAAGGTAATACCGACTTCTCGCTGAATCTTCTTAAGTTCATGCTGCATTTCCTTACGAAGTTTTAAGTCGAGAGCTCCGAGAGGCTCGTCCAAAAGAAGAACTTTAGGCTCGTTGACAAGAGCTCTTGCAATAGCGACACGCTGCTGCTGACCGCCCGACATTTCGTTAACGCCTCTTTTGCCGTACTCTTCAAGACCCACAAGTTTAAGCATACGGGCTACTTTCTGGGCAATAATATCCTCCGGCTCTTTCTTGATACGAAGGCCGAAAGCAATATTGTCGTAAACGTTCATGTGGGGAAATAAAGCGTATTTCTGGAATACTGTATTTAAATCCCTCTTATACGCGGGCAAATCCGTAATGTCCTGATCTTCAAAAATAACGCGCCCCTGATTGGGCTCAAGAAAGCCTCCAAGGATTCTTAAAAGTGTAGTCTTGCCGCAGCCGGAAGGGCCGAGCAGAGTAACAAATTCATTCTCATAAATATCAAGATTGATACCCTTAAGCACGAGCTGTCCGTCAAATTCTTTTATAATGTTTTGAAACTGGATTAACTTACGCATATACGTCCCATTCCTCTGTGTATGTTTTTATCTGATTCTTTCGGGGAAGCCCACTTTCTTTTGAACCTTTCTCAAGGTCTTGGTGGCATAGTAACTTGCTTTCTCGGCATTTTCTTTGATAACGCCGTCTATGTATGCTTTGTCCTTTTCAAGGGCATAGAAACGTTCCTGCAAAGGAGTAAGAATATCTGCTACAGACTCTCCGACAGCAAGCTTAAACTCACCGTAGCCTTTGCCGTCAAACTCCTTGACTACCTCTTCGGGAGTCTTGCCGGTGCATGCACAATAAATATCAATAAGGTTGTGAATGCCAAGCTGGGTATCGTTGTATAAAACAGCGCCTTCGGAGTCGGTTACGGCTCTTTTAAACTTACGGATAATGGTGTCTTTGTCATCCATAAGGTAAACGCTTGCGTTGATGTTATCATCGGATTTACTCATCTTCTTGGTGGGGTCCTGAAGGCTCATGATTTTGGCGCCTACCTTACCAAGATAAGGCTCGGGAATGGTGAATACATCTCCGTAAATAGCATTGAAACGCTGAGCTATGTCTCTTGTAATCTCAAGGTGCTGAAGCTGGTCCTTGCCTACAGGTACCACATCCGCCTGATAAAGAAGGATGTCCGCGGCCATAAGCACGGGATAGGTGAAAAGTCCGGCATTGATATTGTCCGCGTGTTTGGCTGACTTGTCTTTAAACTGGGTCATTCTGTTTAATTCGCCCATATAGGTAAAACAGTTTAAAATCCATGAAAGTTCTGCGTGAGCGCTTACATGAGACTGATAATAAATGCAATTTTTCTTGGGGTCGAGTCCGGCCGCAATATATAAAGTTAAAAGATTTCTTGCACGTTTTCTAAGCTCCGCAGGGTCCTGTCTGACAGTAATGGAATGAAGGTCCACTACGGAATAAAAGCACTCATATTCATCCGAAAGGGTAAGCCAGTTTTTAAGTGCTCCGAGATAGTTGCCTATAGTCAGAACATTGGTGGCCTGCATGCCGCTGAATAATACTTTCTTACCGTCTATCATTTTAAAAATTCCTCCAAAAACTGATTTTTCTAAATTAAATTAAAGTCTACATTAATGCGCCTAAACTTTCAAGATGTAAGTAACAAAACAGAGACTGTTCTGGGTTCCGCAATATATGTATCACCGGTTAAATCAATTGCCCGGGACTCATCAAAGCTCTCATCGGTGGAGCCGTCTGTTGAATAAAGAAGGCGCCACTTCTTGGTCTTTTCTTTGAGAGGGAGCACAAATTCCTTCTTTTCCCAATGCATATTGTATATTATGTAAACCGATTCTTCTTTAATGCCGGTATACTGTTTGGAATAGTCGCCAAAATACAAAACCGCAAATTCCCTTGAAACCGGGGACTGATCGATTTTAAAGGCCTCTCTTCCGTGAAAAGAAACATCGGGCGCTTTACAGGACATATAATCAAACAGCATGAGTTCTTTGGGCTGATGCAAAACGCTGTGGCGCTTCCTGAAGGCAATCAGAGCCGTCACAAACTTATTAAAGTCTCTCGAAGCCTTGTCGTTTCTGTCAATAACCCAGCCCGTTTCATTGTCCTGACAATAAGGATTGTTATTGCCGTTCTGAGTATTTAAAAACTCATCTCCCGCAAGAAGCATGGGAGTACCTTGCGAAAGAAGGCAAAGAATCATGGCATTACGGGCAAGCTTAAGTCGTAACTTCTTAATGTTTCTTTTGCCCGTCTCACCTTCAAAACCGCAGTTCCAGCTGTGATTGTAGTCGGTACCGTCGGTATTGTCCTCGCCGTTTGCTTCATTGTGTTTAACATTATAGGAAAACATATCCCACAAGGTAAAACCGGCAAAATCAGTTATGTTGCGGATAGGCGCATAGTACTTACTGTTTTCCCTCACTGCAAAACTCATATAAGAAACCTGGTCTTCGTCGCCCTTTACGAAGCGTCTGGCACCGGCCGCAAAGCTGTGACTTAAAGCGCCGAGATTCTTATATTTGAAGACCGAAGAAGGTTTATAATCATCAAACATGAAATTATCGGTAATAATCTTAGTCGAGGAAAACAAAGGATTACCAAGAATCCTGTCGGTATGGACATTGGGACCCACAAGTCTGAAGCCGTCCGCATGGAAATTTAAAAGCCAGTATTTTAAGGATTCAAGAATATAATCTTCCGAAGCATCCTCAAGATATTGCATCATAAAAATGCATTCAAGACCCTTGTCGTGGAAAGTCTTGACCATGGACTGAAGTTCGGCTGTGGGATTACCCGTGGCGCAAAGTGATTTTTTGACGGCAAAATGATACCCTCTGCCAAAGCCCCATAAATTGGGCTTAACCTCTCCCGGACGCTTTTTATAATCAATCTTAAGAGATTCCGGCGAGTCTGTGTAAATAACCTCGTAGCAAGGCATAAAAACGACTCCCGTAACTCCGAGTTTTTTAATATAATCCGCTTTTTTCTCCATGGCTTTAAAGGTGCCGTTGCAGACCTTAATATGCCTGTCAGCCATGGTATAGCCGCGTACATTGACCGTGTAGAACACGGAATTGTCATAAGTAATATGAGGAGCCTTATCGTCCTTAAAACCGCCGTATGGAGTGAATCTGCCTATCAAACAATACTTACAATCGGCGGTAAGTTCACGTGCATAAGGATCTGTAAAAGTCTTTTCATCCGTGAAAAAAAGATACGCAAGTTCTGAAAACTCGGCACCAGTTAAATAAGCACACATCACATCACCGATAAAAAACTCATCGGGAATTACCACTCTTTTAAACGAAGCAGGATTGGATTTATGATAAAAAATGATTCCGGCTTCTTTTAAATGGCTGAGTGCCCCGGAAACATACAATCTGTTTTTCTCCAAAAAAACACCGTATCCTTTAAAATCCGCTGCGGAAATAAGAATCTGCATAAAAGAAAACCCTCGCACCCCTTTATTTTAAACATAATAAATATAACACAAACAAAGCCTTCTTTGTACATTAATTTACTTGCAAGGCCACTTAATTTGACATATTATTTACTTATAAAACACACAAAAGAAGTGTCTTCTTTTGCGAAGGTCATTTCTTCAAAAGAAAGGATTAACTATGAGCGATAAATTTGATGATGACAACAATTTTGACAAAGAACTTGATGAGGAAATGACAGTGTCTCTTGACCTTGACGACGGCACCACCGTGGTATGTTCCATCGTGACCATTTTTGAAGTCGGCGACAAGGACTACATCGCTTTAATGCCCCTTGACGAGGAAGGCAATGCCGCCAGCGACGAAGTCTGGATCTACGGATACAAAGAAAACGAGGAAGACCCCAACGAAGAGCCGGAACTTATCTACATCGACGATGAAGATGAATACGAAGCTGCCGCAGACAAATTTGACGAATATCTCGACAGCCTCGATTTTGAAGATCAGTAAACAAATTTCTCAATAAATCTTGAGGGAAGCGAACCGCCGCTTTCCTCATTTTTTATTGTATAAACAAACAGTTCTTCTTTTGCCCTGGTAAGCGCCACATAAAACAGTCTTCGCTCTTCTTCCACCCTGCACTCCGAAACCGCCATTCCCGCAGGAATCTTGCCCTCTGTGACATCGGGAATAAAAACATAATCAAATTCCAGTCCTTTTGCCTGATGAAAGGTGGTAATGACAATATTTGCCGCAGAAACGGCTTTCCCGGAATCTGTGTTTGGCCTGTTTTTTATCAGTTCTTCTTTAAAAGTTTTAAGATTGCAACATTTTTTGGATGTATCTATTATTTCTGCATAGATTCTCTCAAGCGTACCCTTGGAAAAGGCTCCGGCTTTCTTCACATGATGCTCATACAATCCCACTATATTTTTTAAATACATGGAAAAAGAAAAGGGATTTAGCCCCATAAGTACCTTTAATTTAGTCTCAAACACGTTTATCGCATCGGCCTTTTGCGTACCCTTAAGTTTACTCTTAATGCCGCTCAGACTCTCACAATTTCTGATGAGCACCGTAGGTATGTCCGGAATCGCAACAGCTATTACTTTTTTAAGCAATTCATTTTCCCGTCTTAATACATACTCAATAAATAACAAAAAATCATCATAAACAGCTGCTTTAAAAGAATCTTCATTGGAAAAAGAACCGGTCAGAAGCTTTTTAAACGCGTCAACTTCTTTGTTGGTACGAAGCAGACAGGCAATAGTTTTGCCCGCAGGAACAGCCATGAAATCACGCATCAGCTCACCATGCTGCTCATTCTGTTCCTTAAAAATTTTAAGATGCACATGTGATTTTGAGTCATTTTTCACGCATGCAGGCATGTCCGTTCTGAGTCTGCCGATATTGTCCATAATAACTTTCTGTGAAAAATCAGAAATGTCCGAGAAAGACCGGTAATTGGTATTTAGATTAATTACCGTTACATTTTTATAATCCTTCAAAAAACGCTTCATAATGTCGGGTGTGGCGCCCCTGAAGCCGTAAATAGACTGGTCTTCGTCGCCCACGGCATAGATAATGCCTCTTTTGCCCGCTATAAGTTTTAATGTCTCATACTGAATACTGTTAATATCCTGAAATTCATCAACCAGTATATGTGTGAACTTGGAATTCAAGTATGAAAGAGCCTTTTTATTTGTCTTAAGCAGTCTGTAGCATTCTTCTATAATATCGTCATAATCCATTAATCCTTCCGACTTAAGCCAGTCGTTGTAAGCGTCATAAACGCTCATAAATCCTTCTTTTTCCGCTTCGTCCGCAAACCGGTATTCGGATTTGTCGTAAAGGGATTTGTAAAAAGAAATATGATTGCTAAAGTACTCAAGAGAAGCCGCATCTTTTGTGTACGTCAAAAGAAAGTTGTCCCGCTCTTCCGTGGAAACCAGCCTTTTTTCTTTTTTATCAAAGGATTTGATTATTTTAAAAAATATGGAGTGGAAAGTTCCGAATACTGCCTGATGCACCGCTGTCGGTGAAAGTGATTCGAATCGGTTCTTCATTTCGAGAGCCGCTTTTCTGGTGAAAGTAATAACCAGAATCTTATCGGGGGGAACCCCGTTATCCGTTAAATGCTTAATGTGATGTGTAAGTACCGTGGTCTTGCCCGAACCCGGTCCCGCAAGAATTAATGCGGGACCGCTTTCAGACAAAATTGCTAATTTTTGATTCTTATCTTCCAAGAGCTTTCTTTAAAAGTTCTACTCCTGTTTTGATACGCTTGATTGACTCTTCTTTGCCGAGAACCTCCAGAATCTCGGTTGCTCCGGCGGGAGTCATCATCTTACCGGAAAGTGCGGTTCTGATGGGCCACATCACATACCCGTTCTTAACTTCTTTACGAGCCACATAGTCGGAAAGCATTGCATATAAGCTGTCATTGGTGAAATCGTTATGAGCCTCCAAAAGAGGAATAACGTCCTCAAGTACTTCAAGGGAAGACTCAAGGGTAGTCTTCATCTTCTTGTGCTCGTACATGGAAACATCGTACTCGGGAAGAGCCTCAAAGAAATCGATATGCTCCTTAATGTCCGGGAATACCTCGATACGGGTCTTGGTCATAAGGGCGATTTTCTTTAAATCAAGGGGCTTGGTAATAACTTCCTTGACGATGGGAAGAGCCACTTCAAGGAAATCCTCGTCGCTCATCTTCTTAATGTACTCGCCGTTCATCCAGCGAAGTTTAGCCATGTCAAATACCGAAGGAGACTTGTTGATCTTGTGATAGTCAAACTTCTTAACGAGCTCATCAAGAGTAAAGAACTCGTTATTGTCTTCGGGAGACCATCCGAGAAGCGCAATATAGTTAATAACAGCTTCGGTTAAGAATCCCTGCTCCAAAAGGTCCTCAAAGGAGCTGTGTCCGCTTCTCTTTGAAAGCTTTTTGTGATTCTCGTCGGTAATAAGGCCAAGGTGAATATACTTGGGTGACTCCCAGCCGAAAGCATCATAAAGAAGCTGATATTTGGGAGTTGAAGAAATATATTCATTGCCTCTTACAACGTGGGTGATGCCCATAAGGTGGTCATCGATAACGTTGGCAAAATTGTATGTGGGATAGCCGTCTGACTTAATCAAAATCATGTCATCAAGCTCATCGTTGTTAACCGTAATATCTCCGTAAAGCTCGTCGTGGAAGGTTGTGGTACCCTCTCTCGGAACATTCTGACGAATTACATAAGGCTTGCCTGCATCGAGATTGGCTTTAATCTCCTCGGGGCTTAAATGAAGACAGTGTTTGTCGTACACTACGATTTCTTTGCCGTCAACTACCTGCTTTAAGCTCTCAAGTCTTTCTTTGTCACAGAAACAATAGTAGGCCGCACCTTTATCAATAAGCTTTTTGGCATACTCAAGATACATGCCTGACTTGGTACGCTCACTCTGAACGTAAGGGCCGTAGCCTTTGTCCTTGTCGGGACCTTCATCATGCTTTAAGCCTGTTTTTTCAAGTGTTCTGTATATGATATCAATTGCGCCTTCGACAAAGCGTTCCTGATCTGTATCCTCTATTCTTAAAATAAAGTCGCCGCCTTCATGCTTGGCAACAAGATACTCATAAAGAGCAGTACGTAAATTACCTACATGCATTCTGCCTGTGGGGCTGGGTGCAAATCTGGTTCTGACTTTTCCCATAGGTTTATCCTCCTTAAAAAATATTTACAAACTATTCTATTCTTATTTTCAAATAAAAACAAGTGTGATTTTGAAAACACACGTAATCATAAAGAAAAGCAGCTGTTAACGCTGCTTTTCGGGTGGTAAGTATTTTCTTAAAATAGCGTTTAGCCATACCATATCGATAGGTTTTGGCACGTAATCGTCAAATCCTTCGGATATAAACATCTCCCTAATACCGCTTACAACATTAGCCGTTAAAGCAATACACGGAACCTTCTTCATGTATTCGCTGGGGTCCGAACGAATCATATTAAGAGTATCGATACCGTCAAGTTCGGGCATCATATGGTCTATGAAAATAATGTCGTAATCCTTGGTGTCTTTAAGTATCTCAAGACATTCACGGCCGCTCTTACAGGTATCAACCTGAATGCCGAAGGTCCTTATAAGTCCCTGGGAAACCTTTAAGTTAACTGCATTGTCGTCAACAACAAGAACTTTCGCATCAAGGGCCACGACTTTGGGTTCATTGTCCTCAACACTTTTTTCTTTGGCCATAACAGTCGTGTCGTCGGAAATCTTCTGGCTGATATGAATGGTGAATTTGGAGCCTACACCATAAGTACTCTCAACTTCAATAGTACCGCCCATAAGGGTTACAAGCTCTTTACAGATGGCAAGTCCCAGTCCGGTGCCTTCACGGTTACGAATCTTACGTGTGTCCACCTGCTGGAAACTGGTAAACAGTTTGTTTAAGTCTTCTTTTTTAATACCGATGCCGCTGTCTGTCACGGAAATGGTAAGATCCACAAATCCCGTATCCTCCTGCCCGGTAACATTAAGAATTACGTAGCCTCTCTCGGTATATTTAATGGCATTGCTCAAAAGATTAAAAAGAATCTGTCTGATACGTATTTCATCACCGATAAGCGCATCCGGAAGACCGCTCTGAATGTCTGCACGAATTTCAATATTCTTGTCTTCCATTCTGGCATTCATCATATTGAGTACATCATTAACCATTCCTGAAAAAGAATAGTTAATGGGGATAATCTCCATATTGCCGCTCTCAAGCTTACTGTAATCCAGAATGTCGTTGACAATAGAAATCAGGACTTTGCCTGCATTCTGAATGCTTACGGTATTGTTACGGGTCTCATCCGAAAGAGTCTCGTCTCTTAAGATAAGTTCAGCCAGACCGCATATGGCATTCATGGGAGTACGAATCTCATGAGACATATTGGCAAGAAAAAGCATCTTGGATTCATTGGCCTCTTCCGCTTCTTTTGCTTTTTCCTCCATGCCTTTCATGTAGTTGCGGGCATGGTGCACCAGAATATAAAGGTTCATCATGCCGGCGGCAAAAGAAATAATATATACCCAGTATATAAATCTTGAATCAACGCTGTTTAATATACTGTCCGGAATCAAAAATGTATAAAGAACAAGCACTATCGTAGAAACGGCGGCGCATACGGCAATATATAACTTCTGCATGAAAATCGTAAAACAGATAATCATGAGAACAAACATAAGAATTGAGAACGCCAGAGTCTTAAGAATGTAACCAATAAGAGTCGTGGATATCAAAACCGAAAAAAGGGTAAAGAAAACGGCAAATTTTTCGTTTTTGACAAAGACGGCGATTATGACATTGGATATAAACATGACGGCAGAAACAAGCAGAACTTTCCTGCCTGTTTCTGCATCAAATGCCATAAATCCGTATATAATGTGTAACACCAGAATAGTCAAATATTCAATCAGACACAGCCTGACCGCTTTATGATATTCGTACATAAAAATCCCCCTGTAGGATTTATCTTCTGTCACCCATAAAGAAAAGTGCCACCGTACCGGGGCCTGCATGAGCACCGATAACGGGACCGATGTGATTAATCATAAATTTTTCAATACCGAATCTTGATTTAATCTCGTCTCTTACAAATTCGGCATCTTCCAGGCAATCACCGTGGCTTATAAATACTATATCATTTTTGTCCGCATATGAACCCATCTGTTCACCCATAAGGTCCACAAGTTTAAGAAGGGATTTCTTACGTCCTCTTTCCTTGAGAAGGGGAATAAGCTTGCCTTCGTCATCAACGTGAAGAACGGGCTTGATATTTAAAACGGTTCCAAAGAAAGCTGCGGTTCTGGATACACGTCCGCCTCTGTATAAGTGGTTAAGGTCATCTACTGTAAATACATGAACCACATTGCCGGCAATCCTTCTGGCATATTCGGCGGTCTCCTCAAAGGACTTACCGCTTTTTTTGTATTCCATAACCTTATATACGAAAAGGCCCTGGCCCAAAGAAGCGCACTTGGAATCAACTACCTGAACTTCCACATCACTTCTTTCTTCATTAATCTCTTCCGCAGCGATTCTGAAGCTGTTGTAAGTTCCGCTTAAGCCTGAAGAAAAAGCAAGAACCAGAAGTTTCTTGGTCTTTTCAAGAACGGATAACATATATTCTTTGGCTTCATCGGGGTTAACCTGGGAAGTTTTGGGAAGATTGCCCGCACGCATCAAAGAATAAAATTCTTTGTAAGGAAGCTGGGGCTTTCTGCCACCGTGGGTCTCTCCGCAAATAGTACAGGTAAGCTGAGCGCAGAAAATGTCATTTTCCTTAAGATAATCCTCGGGAAGGTCTGCACCGCAGTCTGTTGTAATCAAAAAGTCGCTCACTGGAAAAATTCCTCCTAATTAAATTGCTCTTCAGTCACCGAGTGACTCGTCGCTAATCCATGATAACATTAGCTTGCGCGAAATTCAATTAAAATGGTTCAAATAATTTAGACAATTCGTTATTTAAATCAAACAATGTTGTTTTGAAAACTACTTGCCTGTAGTACTGCCAAAGCCGCCGTTACGCTCTGTTGTAACTTCGTCATCTTCGGTTATTCCGTACTGCATAAATATACCCTGGGAAAAAGCGGATAATTCCGGCAAAGAAACGAATTTTCCTTCATTGGAGTCATTGGTAATCTTCACAAAAATATGGCCTTCGTTGTCGGAATCATAATAATCCGCATCAATAACTCCAACAGTATTGTTAAGCTGCAAACGATATTTAAAACCAAGTCCCGAGCGGGGATAAATCATAAATACATAATCATCCCTCATGCTGACTCTGATACCTGTGGGGATCTTGGCCGTCTGACCGGGTTCCAGTGTCAGAGAAAGGGGCATGAAGATGTCATATCCTGCACTCTTTTTTGTAGCACGTTTGGGAAGAATCAGTTTGTCATAAACTTCTCTAACCTTCTCCTCCGTATCATACTCGGGAAATGTATCTTTAAAATCCTCGAAGAATCTTTTAAAACTTACTTTTTCAAAATGAGCAACTCTTTCCATAACCTTAAGTAATCCTCTCTCAGTCTCCGCAGCCTTTACACTGCTGGGATTCGGCATCCGTAATGGGTGAATCGTAGTAATCGGCACAGTGAAGTATTGGAACGGTTCTGTCTCCGCTCTTAAGGGTAGCCTGAACATCGATAACCTTCTGATTGGAGCTTCCTTTCCACATAAGTTTAACGTCACGAAGGGCATCGATGTACTCTCCGTCCACACACACATCCACATATTCCATCACGGGATAATCATATATGCTCTCCCACGAATCGCCGGTATAAAGCCATATGGTTTTACCCGGATATTTTTCTTTTATCTCACGGGCAAAAGAAGTTATATATTCTTTATTGGCCGGATGAAGGGGGTCACCGCCTGAGAATGTAATACCCGAAATATAAGGCTTGTCAAGCTGATCGAATATTTCCTGTCTGGCAGCATCGTCAAAAAGAAGGCCGCCTTCCGGATCCCAGGTTAATGGATTCTGGCAGTTTTTGCATCTGTGGACACATCCTGCCACCCATAGTACAACCCTTAAGCCGTCGCCGTTATTCATATCATCCTTGGTTATATTGTGATACCGCATATTTACATAGACTTCCTTTCGGCGATTTCGGCCATTTTGGCGTCGTTAAGTCTGGTGTCTCCGTGTACTCTCGAATAGGACAGATAACCGTTCATACGGTCAATCTTGGTAAGGTTACGGCTTCCGCACTTGGGGCATACATCCATCTCCAGTTCCTGATGTCCGCAGTCATCGCAGTATGCCAAAGAAAGGTTAACGCCTTCATAAAAGCCCATATCCATGGCTCTTCTGATGAGGGTCTTGACCGCATCGATATTGTAATCGATGGGATACTTAACATACTGAATCTTGCCGCCGTTTGACAAATCCCAGAAGCGGTTCTCAAGATCCTGCTTCTGAATAGGTGTAATATCCTCGGTAACATGGCAATGGAAAGAATTGGATACGTATTCTCTGTCGCTTACGCCTTCGATAATGCCGTATTTCTTTCTGAACTGCTGAACCTGAAGTCCGCAAAGGCTCTCGGCGGGAGTTCCGTAGATTGCATATAGATTGCCGTCTTCTTCTTTGAACTCTCCGATCTTTTTATTGATATATTCAAGAACTTCCACAGCAAAGGCTCCGTCCTCAACTAAAGACTTGCCGTTATAAAGCTCCTGAAGCTCGTTAAGCGCAGTAATACCAAAGCTTGCCGTTGCAGACTTAAGCAAAGGCTTAATCTTGTCGGTAAGTTTAAGATGTCCGCCCAAAAATCCGCCTTCGCAATATGCCAAGGGGTTGGTGGATGCACGCATCTCCCCAAGATATGCATAGGTACGGATATGAAGCTGTCTGATAAGGTTCAAATAGTAATCAAGCACTTCATAGAAATCTCTTGATTCTTTTCTGGATTTGGCAAGAATCATGGGAAGATGAAGGGATACCGCACCGATATTGAAACGTCCTACGAATACAGGCACATCTTTGTCATCTGCGGGATGCATACCACCCCTTTCATACCAGGGGCTTAAGAAAGCTCTGCAGCCCATGGGGGATATAATCTTGCCGTATTGTTTGTAAATACCTGCCACATAGCCTTTACCGGTCAAAGAAAGCCAGTCGGGATACATGGTTTTGGCGGAACACTTAACACCTGCCTCAAATACATCCTCAAGCTCCTTGCCGGGGCCGTGAAGGTTCTCGTCATATAAGAATACAATCTTAGGGAATAATACGGGTTTCTTGCACTCAGGCTTACCCTGACCGCGACGACGGACATTAAGCATGGAAATGGTAGCAAGCTTCGCAAATCTTCCGGTACCTGTTCCTGCCGTAACTGTAATGAAAGGATAATCGCCTCTTGAGGAAGCAACCGTATTAAACTTGTACTCCCATCCCTGGAAGCCCTGTTCGAACTCTCTTGTTACGTCAGCCAAAGCTTCAGATTCCGCTCTCTGATCGTCAATTCCGAGTCTTCTGTATTTCTCTATATATTTATCATATGATTTCTGAGCGTAAGGCTCTAAGATAAGGTCAACGCTGGGAACGGTAAATCCGCCGTACTGCTGGCTGGCAGCGCTGAGTACGATGTCACCGATTACGTCAAAAGCAACATCAAGGGACTTGGGCTCGTTGTACCAGATGTTACCCATTTCAAAGCCGCCTCTTAATACGCTCTCAACGTCAAAAAGACAGCAATTCATGGTATCACGTCTGGCAGACATATCATGAACGTAAATATAACCGTCCCTGCAAGCCTGAATCTCTTCGGTGGTCATAAAGAACTTCTGATAAAGTTCCTTGTTAAGCTGGTTAAATATAAGGCTTCTCTTGGTGGAAACAAGTGCCGAGTCGGTGTTGGCGTTTTCTTTGTCACCTACATACATGATGGACTGGGATTTCTTGTATACGTCATCAAGCATGCGTACAAAGTCCTGTTTGTAGTTACGATAGTCTCTGTAGCTTTTGGCTACAATAGGCTTAACTTCTTCTAGAGCGCTCTCAACAATATTATGCATTACGGGAATCGGTATCTCGTTGGTGTTCATCTCATCAACCCGATTTATCACGAATCTGCATATTTTTTCATTCTCTTCCGGAGTGAACTTGGTAAGAGCTCTGTATGCACTTTTGGCAACAGCGTTTATTACCTTTTGAACATTGAATGCTTCTTTGCTGCCATCCTTTTTGATTACGAATATTTCACCCACGGGCTTAAACTTTTCGCCGTAGTCGACGCTTAAATCTTTGTCGGATGCCCAATTGCCGTTACCCATTTTAATCCTCCCAAAATGAAAAAAACTAAAAAATTATTGTTTTTAAAAATCACAAAAGAGACACAATATCTTGTGTCTCTTAAAGTATAAACCACCATATATTTCATGTCAACATGATAAAGTTATTAATCGGAAACATAACCTTCATCTATCAAAAGCTTGGAAGGTTCTTCATCCGCAGCCTTCGTGGCAAGTTCGTCACATCTTACGTTCTCGGGATGGCCGGCATGACCTTTTATCCATTCAAAAGAAACCTTATGGGGCTCCATTGCCTTTAATAATCTCTTCCACAAATCAGAGTTAAGGACCGGGCCCGATTTTCTTTTCCAGTTACTCTTAACCCAGGAGTCAATCCAGTGTTCGTTAAAAGCCTTTATAACATACTGGGAGTCCGATACCACTTTAACGTCGCAGGGCCGATTAAGGGCTTCAAGCCCCGAAATGACGCCCATAAGCTCCATGCGGTTATTGGTAGTCTCGACGTATCCTTGTGACAATTCAAGCTTAACAAGCTCTCCTTTTGGCGTCACATAATGCAAAACGGTTCCAAAACCTCCCGGTCCCGGATTGCCTCTTGATGAACCGTCCGAATAAATAGTTACATTCATGTTCTCCATACTCCGTTTTGAGTAAAGTCGTCAGCCATAAGTTTGGCCCTGTCGATAATATCCTCGGAAAAGCCCATTATGGACAAAAGCCTGATGGCGTTTTTGGATGTGGCTTTGCCGGGTTTGATAAGGTAATTGAACAACACATCATCATCCTTGATCTCTTCATCAAAATGATAATTGTCATATATATCGTCAAGAAGGGATGTAAGCTCGATATCATGGGTTGCGGCAAAAGTAAGAATACCCATATCGTTTAGCTTCCGTAAAATCTGTGTGCAGGCGGCTATTCTCTCAACGGTATTGGTACCCCTTAACACTTCGTCCACAAAACATAATACCTTTTTGTCGGGATGAGCCTCCGCATAGTCAAAAATACGCTTAAGAGCCTTTATTTCAACCATGAAATAACTGTCCTTGTGAAGCAGATCGTCCCTTAAAGACATGGACGAGAACATAACATAATCGTCCGTAGAAAAAGAATCCGCCATGCAGGTATAAATCGTTTTTGAAAAAAGTATATTCAAAAGAACGGTCTTTAAGAATGTGGACTTACCGGAAGCGTTGGAACCGGTAATAAGCACTCCTCTTTTGGCTGCAATGCTGTTCTTGACAGGGTTCTCTATAAGCGGATGATAAAGGTTCTCACCGACTATACCCTCTGAAATACCCGGAGTACAGAAATCGGGTAAAGCCTCTCTTAATGAAGCGATTACAAGGTATGACTCAATTTTGCCCGTAAGTATGTAGATTTCCTCAACGTTTTCTTTTTGCGCTTTGAAAATCTGTAACATTTTGTAAAACGCAATAATATCCGTGTGGAAAAACATCTTCGTGTAGTCTGCCAAAATATCAAGCGGACTTCCGGCTCCTGTACTGTTGCTGTTGCCTACCACAAGTCCCACACGTTTGATTAAAGGTTTAAGACTCTTTGTAAGTTCGTCCAGCTTATTAAACTCCTCGGAAAGTTCCGTAACCTTTATATCAGAAAGCTTTGAAGCACTTTTAAGAAGCTTGGCTATATAGGAAAAGCAAACAATATAGGATTCCACCACGCCTCTGCTCTTGTAATATGAGTAAACATTATATCCGAGAGTGGCAATAAGAAAGAAAATACCGAGTCCCGAATTAATAAAAATAGTACCCACAGACACAGCCATAAAAATAGCCGGCAGCAACTCCGATAAAATGCTTTTCTCGGGAATTGTCTCAAAATAGTCGATGCATTCAAAGAAATTGACACCGTTCATTTTGGAAATAACGAGAAAAATACTCCTCATCTCATCGCGAATAGTTTCATTATTACGCAAAACCTCGACCTTTTGGTTAAGTTCCTCAAGCTGAGACTTATCGTACTCGGGAGTGCGCAGCATACGATAAAAGTAATCTCTTCCCGGTGCGCTGAGTGCGGTATTGAAACGGTTAAAGATTTCATCGATTTCAAGATCCGAAGACGTTATATCGTCAACGGATTCTTCCGTCTGATAGCGATAAAAAAACTTTTTAACACTATCCATTTCATCGGGAGAAAGAAACTTGTCGTTAAGTTTACCGTAAGATGCTTTGGCTTTAAGAATAAGCCGTTTAAGTCGTTTCTTTTGCTCAAACGACTCATACATAAAAATAAGCAGTAAAAGACCGATTATTGCGGCCGCAACAATTAAATAAGTTTTCATTGAAGATATTCGGGCCCAAAACTCTTAGGCAGCAGCTCCTTTAAAAAGTATTCTTCGTACTTGTCTTCGGAAACTGCAACAATGATTCTGAAGGAATCCGGATCGCAGAATTCACGCATAACCTGTCTGCAGGGACCGCAGGGATATGCATATGAATTAATGGATGTGTTGATATTGCCGCCGATTATGGCAATCTTGACAAAATCGGTGTCCCCTTCGCTCACCGCTTTAAAGATGGCCGTTCTTTCGGCACAATTGGTAGGATTGTAACCCGCATTCTCAATGTTGCATCCTCTGTAGACCTTGCCGCTTTTAGCCAAGATAGCAGCTCCTACGGCAAATTCGGAATAAGGACAATAAGACATTTTTCTGGCTTCAATAGCCTCATGAATAAGTTCTCTGTCTGTCATATTTTACCTCCGAGAAATTCGTTCAAAAGAAAGCCGGGCAGACGTCAATCTGCTCGGCTTAATTCCAAACGCACGCTGTAAATGTATTATAACACTATTTTACAACAATTTTTCTAAAATTTTTCTTACCTCTTCTGATAACGAAATCAGAAGCTGCGATTTCATCAAGAGTGTATGCCTTCTTAATGTCTGTAATCTTCTCGTCATTAACGGTTACGCCGCCCTGTTCGATGGCACGTCTGCCTTCGCTTCTGGTGGCAACCAGACCGGCTTTAACAAGAATTGCGATAGCATCGATTGTTCCGTTAAATAAATCTGCCTCGGAAACTTCTGTGGTAGGCATGTTCTCTGTGGAAGTACCGCCAAATACTCCTCTTGCTGCTTCAAGGGCCTTTGTGGCTTCTTCTTCGCCGTGTACAAGCTTGGTAAGTTCGAAACCAAGGATTTCTTTGGCCTTGTTAAGTTCGGAGCCTTCCCACTTCTCCATTGCTTCAATCTCTTCAATGGGAAGGAAAGTGAGCATCTTTAAGCACTTAATAACATCATCGTCGCCCACGTTTCTCCAATACTGGAAGAATTCGTAAGGTGAGGTTTTGTTGGCATCAAGCCATACTGCGTTACCTGCGGTCTTACCCATTTTTTTGCCCTGAGAGTCGGTAAGAAGGGTAATGGTCATGGCATGGGCGTCTTTACCCAGTTTCTTACGAATAAGTTCGGTACCGCCGAGCATGTTGCTCCACTGGTCGTCTCCGCCAAATTCAAGGTTACAGTTGTATTCCTTGAACATGTGATAGAAGTCGTAGGACTGCATAATCATGTAGTTAAACTCAAGGAAGCTTAAGCCCTTCTCCATACGCTGCTTGTAGCACTCGGCTCTCAGCATGTTGTTAACGGAGAAACATGCGCCCACTTCTCTTAAAAGTTCAATGTAATTAAGATTCATAAGCCAGTCTGCGTTGTTGACAAGCATTGCTTTGCCTTCACCGAAATCAATGAATCTTTCCATCTGACGCTTAAAGCATTCTGCGTTGTGATCGATGTCTTCTCTGGTAAGCATCTTTCTCATGTCGGAACGTCCCGAAGGGTCACCGATCATGGTGGTGCCGCCGCCGATTAAAGCGATGGGACGGTTTCCTGCCATCTGAAGTCTCTTCATAAGTGTAAGTGCCATAAAATGGCCTGCGGTAAGGCTGTCTGCGGTACAGTCAAATCCGATGTAGAAGGTAGCTTTACCCGCATTTACAAGTTCTCTTACCTGTTCCTCATCCGTTACCTGTGCGATGAGTCCTCTTCTCTGCAATTCTTCGTAAATCTGCATTTTTCTTCTCCTTATCCAAAGTGTATTGACGGGAGTATAAAAAAATCCCGCCTCTGAGTTAACAGGGACGGGATAAAATCTCGTGTTACCACCCTTATTCACAGCCTGCTCACACAGACTGCCTCAGTGAGTACGGCTCTCGCGATACTCATCCCGCTGTAACGTGCGGTAAATCCGTCGCAGCCTATCCTTTCGGCTTCGGTGCGCAGCTCCAAGATGTATTCCCCGTAAAGATTTGTCTTAAGCCTCTCATCAGCCGGCATCTTTCTGTAAGAACTCTTTATAGGTACTTCTTCTTTTCTCAGCTTTTTGTAAAAACAATACTAACAAATAGATTTTCAAATGTCAACAAAATTAAAACAAACCGTCGCAAATACCCTTTAGACGCTTAAAATCATATTCTGAAAAGGCTTCTGTAGCTTCTTTTAACTTTGCATCGGAAGCTGAATCGAAATTCTTTTTGGAGAGATTGTCCAAAGCATCTTTAAGGGCTGTAAGGTCCATTTCTTTTACTGCTTTGACGAACGCAGCAACGTCTTTGTCCTGCTTGAGGCGGCCGCTGTTTTCTTTGGACTTGTCAGTATCCCTGGATATAACGGCTTTTTCGGCAGTTTTATCTTTGACCTTATTTTTGATGAGTTCCGGAGGCAGGAATTCAAGCAATACGGTAGACAGATATCTTTGTTTAATCGGTTTTGCTATATATTCCTGGAATCCCTTATCCATTATTTCTTCACGGATATTGCCGCCTACATTGGCGGTAAGCGCAATTACAGGAACTTCTTTTGTGGCCTTTTTATCGGACTCACGCATCTTTTTTAAGGTCTCTTCGCCACTGAGTCCGGGCATTACCATATCCATAAAGACTATGTCGTATTCGTTGTCGTTTAGCTTATTGAGGGCATCCTCGCCGCTCTTTGCCGTATCGATTTTATTGTTATATGCGTTAAAGAGTCCTGCGGCCACCTTTAAATTGACACCATTGTCATCAACCACGAGCACTTTCGCCTTGGATATGTCGATGTCAGCGCCCTCATTTTTCTTTATATATTCGTCAATAACCCATTTATCGTTTAAAACGTCTCCGACATTAAGGCTGGAGATAGGATGCCTTATAATGCGGCATTTATCATAATCGCCGTAATAATGGTCAGCCCCCGCCACAACGTAAGTCTTATCCTCACAGTTATATGTGGAAAGAACGTTTTCTACGGAAACATACACTTCAGAAGGAACAAAAATGTAATTGTAATATTTCTTTTGAATCGCTTTGCCGAAAGAAAAATATGAATCCGCAAAATCGGCTCTTATCTTAAAACCTTCCATTATGAGCTTCCAGTTGTCCAGTTCCCTGGTGTCATTAATATAGATTAAAACATTCTTTTTATCCCCTTCCACGGGACTTATCATGGGGCTCTTGTCAGTAATGTCGCATTCAAAAGAAAAGGTGGATTCAAGTCCCACTCCCTCGATGGAACGCACGTCCAAAGTGCCGCCCATAAGCTCCAATATCTTTTTACAAATAATAAACTTAAGGCTTATGCCCTTTAAATTGGAATTCTGTCTGGAATCATAGGTATCGTATGCTTCATAAATAGCGTCAAGGTCGTATTCGCTGAGTCCGCAACCCGTATCAAGAATGGCGCAGTCAAAGTAAGCCTTCGTATCGTCTTCGTTTCGCTTACACCCAATGTTAATCATGAGTCTTCCGTTTTGAGTAAGAAACAGGGAAATAAACGCAAGTCTCATGAAGACCTGCTTGATTCTGATATCATCACCGTGCAAAACCTTGGGTATGTTATGATCTATCTTTATATTGACCTTTAAGTCCTTACCTCCCGCATTGGCACTTACGGAGTCAAGAACCTGTTTCAACATTTCGTCAAAACAAAAATCCACACAAACCAGTCTGACTTTGCCGGAATCAAGTTTTGAATACATCAACACATCGTCGATGATTTCAAGAAGATCGTAAGCCGCAGTCTTGATAATGCCCACTTCATTTCTGATGTTGTCCTCCATATCTTCTCTTAATGCAAGTTCAGTAAGACCAATAATAGAGTTCATGGGTGTTCTGATTTCGTGGGACATGTTTGCAAGGAATCTCGCTTTGGCCAGACCTGCGTTTTTCTCTATTTCACGGCTTTTATCAATTTCTTCTTCTACTTTTGCGATATTCTTTTCAAGCCTTATAAGCACATAACTTAAGGCAAAAGCAAGAGAAACAAAAGCAAAGGCATACCCGAAATAGTAATTGAAACGGTTAGGAATAACAGGCTCATATCCGTTCCAGATATAATTTTTGAAATAAAGATAGGTATTCCAATAGAGCGCTATTATAAATACCCACCAGATATCTTTAATTTCAAGTATCAGAATAAATCCGATAATACTTCCTGCATACCATATAGGCGTACTGCTGTTGTTCTGAGCGCCGTACCTCATGAAAATAGGCATAAGAACCATCTCAACAAACAGCACTATAAATATGGTCAGTGCTCTTAAGCTTACGTTTCTTTTGTTAAGAAAATGCAGGAATCCGCACAGGAAAAAGCATACGGCAAGTATGGCAAAAACATGAATTTCCCTGACCTTAAAAACTGCATAGTAAAAAATACCGGCGTAAAGGCTTAAGCCGGCCAGGATTCCGGTAAGGATGTTAAACAGATCCTTATCCATCCGGTAGTAATATCTTTTTGTCCTGTCCTCCAGTATTTTTTCTGTGTCCATAACTATACCTGCAATTTAATAAGATTCTTGGGAATAACAGATAATAATACTTTTTCCAGCATATCGATTTCTATGGGTTTGGAGAGATATTCGTTAAAACCTTCTCCCATAAACATCTCTCTTGCGCCGCTTACCACGTTGGCGGTAAGAACCACAACGGGTATATTGGCTTTATCCGAGTCATCCAGGGCTCTTATGGCCTTAAGAGTGTCAATTCCGTCCATCTCGGGCATCATATAGTCAAGGAAGATACAATCCACGTGCTCGTCCTTCAAAGCGATTAAACACTCTGCTCCGCTATATGCCGTAAGAACTGTAGGCTTGTAACGTTCAAGTATACCCTTGGCAACTTCCAGATTGACAATGCTGTCATCTACTACCAAAACTGTTGCTTTTTCTATATCGAAGCCGCCTTCAAAGAGCTGTTTTCTGATGGCAAAACTCTTTGTCTGATTTAAGAGGTCTGTAACATTAAGGCAGTTAACCGGCTTGGTAAGAACATATTCAATGGGCTCGCCGGAATATGAATAGTTGCAGTCGCTAATAACAACAAGTTTATGCCAGTCAACATTCGCTTCGACCATTTTCTCTTTAAGTCTGTCATAAGAATCTGCGGGCAGAAAATAGAAATCGTAGGTTCCGTCTGAGCAGGCCTGCAAAAAATCTTCTTTTGAATCAGCCTTCCGGGTTTCTATATTCAAACCCGACATAACTCTTTTAAGAATGCCGGCTTCTTTGGTCTGATTAATGTAAAAACATACCTTCAGGTTTTTATTCTTAACATTGCCGCAATATTCTTCCGCGTCTTCGATATCGTACAACTGATTAACTTCGAAAAAGAAAGTGGAACCTTTTCCGTACTCACTTTCCGCCCAAATATTACCGCCCATGGCGTTGGCAAGTTTTTTACAAAGTGCAAGGCCCAGACCGTTGCCTTCAATCAGTCGGTCGGTCATTTCACCCGACCTGTTATAAGGCTCGAAGATTTTTTCGATATTCTCCTGTCTGATACCGATACCTGAATCGGAAACGTTGATATGAAGCTTTATTTCACTATCGGAGATTTTATCGGCGTTTATGCTTAAGGACATGTAGCCTTCTTTTGTATATTTGATGGCATTAGAAAGCATGTTTATGATAATCTGCCTTATTTTTCCGCTGTCACCTATAAGTATTTTTTTAATTGAAGGTTCAATATCTACAAAAAACTCAACATTTGAATCAAGCAGTCTTACCGACATAAGATTAATTATGTCATTTAGCATAAAAGCAAAATCGTACTTCTCATTAACAGGCGTAATTGTATCCATATTTAAGTGTGAAAAGTCCAAAAGGTCTGTAGTAATAGACAAAAGTGCATGACTGGAATTGGAAATATTGAAGGCCTTTTCTTTTATGTTGTTGGAAGCCTCCGAATCCAGCAGCAAGTCCGTAGTACCGATTATGGCATTCAAAGGAGTTCTTATTTCGTGAGAAATATTAACAAGGAACATATCTTTGGCATCGCTTACCATCTCCGCTTTTTTTGTGGCTTCTTCCCGGATGGACATTTCTTTTTTCAATGTATAATGCCTGAATCTGATAATACATCCGCAAAGACTACCCGTAATAATGACTGCGGCTTCAATTCTAAGAAAATCCAAAGGTGTACTGGGTCCCATATGAATATCCGGTCCGTCCATTACCACAAATCTGTAGTAGGCAATCCCCATATCCATTATCACCTGCGCAACATACATTATTACTCTTGCCTTTCCGCTTAGCAAAACAAGCGTATAAACAAGTCCGCAGATTGAATATAACGGTACTTCAATAAGATCTTTGGGAGATATAATCAAAAGTCCGGGAAAACAGATAAGATTGATATAAATAAGATAAATAATCGTAAGAAGAGCCGGTTTATTTATTTTTTGTTCCAGGAAAAAGAAAACAGTGCCCACTACGCTTATTGAAGCGTAAACAAGCACTGTAAGCATGTCCATTCTGAGTAAAACCGCAACAGAAACAAACAGCAGTGTAAAGAAACTGCTTAAAAAAGTTCCAAGATAAAACATTCTCTCTCGTGCGGGCACCGAGTCCCCCAGGAACCGATCTATTACAGAATTCATACTTCCCCTTAACAGTCACACATTTGAGAATATTTTATCTATATCAGATTAACACATCATTAGACAAAAATCTTATTTTGTCATGAGTTTAACCATTGCTTCGTTGAGGCCTTCAACGGTTAATTTGTACATGGGAAACATCTTTTTGACAGCTGTCTCTGCCTCTCTCCAGGGAGCTTCTCCGGGAGCCATTTTGGGATTGAGCCAGACAACCTTTTTGTAGTGCTGCTTCAAAAGAAGGAGCCATTCCTCGCCGGAAAGTCCTCCGTTAGGGCCGCGGTAATTACCGGTCTTGGAATATAGTTCCTCAGGCGCCATAGCCGCATCACCCACAATAATAACCTTATAGTCCGAATCCACATTTCTGAACATCCAGTCCGTATCTACCCAGTCACCGTTCTCACACTCGGGAGTCTTGTACATCTTGGCATAGATACAATTGTGGAAATAGTAGCTTTTAACGTCTTTATAGTGATTGGACTTATGAATCGCCTGAAATAACTCATTTAAGAGTTTGGTAAAGGGAATCATGGTACCGCCGGAATCCATCAAAAGAAGAAGTTTCACGGCATTTTTGCGGGGACGCTCCCACTCAAGTTTAAGAAATCCTCCGTTATTGCAGGTTGAATCTATGGTTCCGTTAATATCAAGTTCCGTCTTGGGAATATCAAGCTTTGAAGAAAACTGACGAAGCTTTCTGAAAGCCATCTGAAACTGCCTGTTATCAAGCATTTTATCGTCACGAAAGTCTTTGTACTTACGTGCGCCCACAACCGCAAAAGCAGACTGATAACCGGTGCTTCCGCCTACTCTGATACCGCCGATATTACCGCCCATGTTACCAAACTGGGTCTTGCCCATGGTACCGATCCAGTAACTGCCGCCGTTATGCTCACTGTCCTGCTCTTTTAAGCGGTCTTTGAATTTCTGCTCAACGTCTTCTTTGTCCACGTGCATGTCTTCAACCTGATTGAGCCAGTAGCGCTCTTCCTCATGAAGAAGCTCCTGCATTTCGGACTTGTCAAGCCATTCAAGCATCCTGTCGGTTATGGTGTTCTCGGTCTTAATACCCTTAAAACACTCTTCAAAAGCCATGTCGAACTTGTCAAAGTCTGTCTCGCTCTTAACCAGAATCGCTCTTGCCGTATAATAAAAGCCCGTGAGGGAGGACCCGCACAGGTTCTTATTCATGGCATCGTGAAGCGCTATCCATTCGGTTAAAGAAATATCCAGGCCTTTGGCCTTACAGGTGTAAAAGAAGTTTGTAAACATTTATCAATCTACTCTTTTGCGTACGATATCTAAATCTTCGTCTTTTTTAATCAAAACTCCCACAAAAGGAAGCTCTGCCTTAATCTTCTCGGGATTGACGCCGCCTATCATCATGGCATTAAGCCAGTCGATGAGTTCGCTGGTGGCCGGCTTTTTACGAAGCTGGGAATATGAACGAATCTCATAGAATACCTGCATGGCATTCTTTAAAAGAGTCTCTTCTATATCAGGGAAGTGAGTCTTAACAATCTCTTCCATTAAGGCTTCGTCCGGGAAGTCAATGTAGTGGAAAATGCAACGCCTCAAAAAAGCATCGGGAAGTTCTTTTTCCGCATTGGAGGTTATAATAACTATGGGGCGATGTTTGGCCTTAACGGTTCTTTTGGTCTCATAGATATAAAACTCCATCTGATCGAGTTCCCACAATAAGTCATTGGGGAATTCCAGGTCTGCCTTGTCGATTTCATCGATAAGAAGAACCACCTGGTCCTCCGAATCAAAGGCTTCACCAAGTTTACCGAGCTTAATGTATCTTGCGATGTCGTCTACGCCTTCATTGCCGAACTGTCCGTCGTAAAGACGCTGAATGGTATCGTAGGTATATAAGCCTTCCTGAGCCTTGGTGGTGGACTTAATGTTCCACACAATAAGCTTCTTGCCAAGGGCTTCAGAAACCGCCTTTGCAAGCATTGTCTTGCCTGTTCCGGGCTCACCCTTTATAAGAAGGGGTTTTTCAAGGGCAGCGGCAATGTTAACGCTTGCCATCAATTCTTCGGAGGCGATATATTCGCCGGTGGATTTAAAATTAGTTTTCAAAGCCGTCTCCAATCTCGATCTTTTTGTCTCTGATCATAAGGTCCCTTACTGCTTCGGCAGCAGGCTTGTTGTTAAATAAGATTTCATTAACCTGTTCTATGATGGGAAGTTCAACATCGTATTTATGGGCAAGCTGCATGGCTGCTTTGGCGGAATATACGCCCTCAACCACCATTTTAACTTCATCCATCGCTTCCTGCATGGTCTTGCCCTGACCGATTAAGATACCTGCACGACGGTTACGGGAATGCATGCTGGCACAGGTAACGATAAGGTCGCCGATACCGGTGAGTCCCGCAAATGTTTCTGCCTTGCCGCCCATCTTGATACCGAGTCTGGAAATTTCGGCAATTCCTCTTGTTATAAGAGCTGCCTTGGTGTTGTCTCCGTATCCGAGTCCGTCTGCAATACCTGCGGCAAGAGCCACAACGTTCTTAAGGGATGAACCTATTTCCATACCCAAAACGTCGGGAGAAATATATACTCTGAAGGATTCATTCATGAACAAATCCTGAATAAGCCTGGCAGTACTCTGTTCACGCGCACCTACCACGATGGTGGTGGGAATGCCTCTGCCCACTTCTTCCGCATGGGTAGGACCGCACATAACCGCCACTTTGGCCTGAGGTATTTCCTCTTCAATGATATCGGAAAGAGTCATAAGTGTGTTTTCCTCAATACCCTTGGCCACGTTGACTATAATCTGTCCGGGTGCCACAAAATCCTTCATTAAGTGAGCGGTGCCACGGACAAATGTTGAAGGAACGGCCATAACAAGAACTTCATTGTTCTTAACCGTCGCTTCAAGGTCGGTGGTAAAATCAACCGTTTCCGGAATCTTAACACCGGGAAGCTTATCTGCATACTCTCTTTTTTCAGAAAGCATTTTTACTTCTTCTTCAAATTTACTCCATACTGTAACCTTAGAACCGTTCTTATCAAGAAGTACGGTTAAAGCGATTCCCCAGGAACCTGCTCCGATTACGCCTACATTCATTATTTGCTACTCTCCTTTGATGCTTCGGCCGCTGCGGCCTTTTCTTTACCCTTTTTGGAAAGGTATGTCTTTCTTTCGTTACCCCTTATAAGTCTTATGATGTTGGAGCGATGCTTCCAAAAAGCCATAAGGGTCAGGAATGCTGCCACAACATACATTTCGTTAAGAACAGCCTGTTCAACACCGAAAACGCCCATCTGTCCCATAACGACCGTCTGTATCATAAATCCCGTGTAAAGAAGAAGGGATCCCAAAGAAACGTAATGATTTAAAAAGAAATTGCCAAAGAACAGGATAAGGCCCACAGGAATATATGCCCAATGTGAAGCAATCATCATACCGCCTGTGGTGGCAATACCCTTACCGCCTTTAAAGCTCATGTAGAAAGGAAAATTGTGTCCGAGAATACAGCCTGCGCCGGTATAAAGAATAAGCAGCGGCCCAATCTCGGGAAACTTTGGAACAATAAGGAATCTGACAAGGCATATGGCGATAATGGACTTAAGCATATCTCCCGCAAACACTATAAGTCCCGCCTTGGTGCCGAGAACCCTCAAAGTGTTGGTGGTACCGGCATTACCGCTTCCGTGCTCTCTTATATCAATTCCATGAAGCTTGCCGTAAAAGAACGCGGTCTGAAATACACCGAAAACATAACCCAATACTAAACACAGTAACCTTACCATTACTCATCTTCCTTTCTCTCACGAATAATAAAATGAAGGGGAGTTCCCTTAAATCCGAAGGAATCTCTAATCTGGTTCTCTATATATCTTGTATAGGAAAAATGCATCATTTCCTTGTCATTTACGAAAATAACAAAGGTGGGCGGTTTGACCGAAGCCTGTGTAATGTAGAAAAGCTTAAGTCTCTTACCCTTGTCTGTGGGCGGCTGCTGCATGGATACGGCTCTTGCCATAATCTCATTGAGCACACCTGTGCCCACTCTCATGCAGTGGTTCTCATATACCATGTCAATGGTCTCAAAGAGCTTGGGCACTCTCTGACCTGTTTTGGCAGATATAAACACGATTTCCGCATAAGGCATAAAAGAAAGCACCTGACGAACATCTTCTGTAAATCGATAGATGGTCTTATCATCCTTTTCTTTGGCATCCCATTTATTGACTACCACGATAATAGCCTTACCGTTGTCATGGGCAATACCGGCAATCTTCGCATCCTGCTCGGTTACGCCTTCGGTTGCATCTATCAAAAGAAGGACTACATCCGCTCTTTCAACCGCACTGACGGTTCTTACTATCATGTAATGCTCAAGGTCTTCATGAATGCGGCTCTTGCGACGTACGCCGGCAGTATCTATAAAGACATATTCTTTGTCATTGTATACAACATCCGTGTCTACGGCGTCTCTGGTAGTACCCGCAATGTCGGATACGATAAGACGATTCTCGCCAAGGATGTAGTTAATGAGCGAGCTCTTGCCTACGTTGGGCTTACCTACTACCGCAACCTTAATACGGTTGTCTTCCTCGCCGGAATCAATGTCATCGGGGAAGTTCTTGACCACCTCGTCCAAGAGGTCGCCAAAGCCCAGTCTGTTGGCACTGGATACGGGATAAGGATCGCCGATACCGAGGTTGTAAAACTCGTAGACATCAGCCATGTATTTATTAAAATCATCGACTTTGTTGACCACCAGTAAAACAGGCTTGCCTGAACGTCTTAACATATCGCAGACCTTACCGTCGGCATCCTGAAGTCCCTGTTTAACATCCGTCATAAAAAGAATGACATCCGCAGTTTCAATGGCAAGTTCGGCCTGCTCACGCATCTGTGACAGGATAACGTCCTTGGAGTCGGGCTCGATACCGCCTGTATCTACCAAAGTAAATGAGTAATTAAGCCAGGTAACGTCAACATAAATTCTGTCTCTTGTAATACCGGGCGTATCTTTAACTATTGAAATCTTCTCACCTGCAAGTGCATTGAAAAATGTGGATTTACCCACATTGGGTCTTCCCACAACAGCAACTATAGGCTTTCTTTTTCTGGTTTCCATCTAAATCTCCGTTATTTTTTGAGTTTGCGTCCCATCATGGAAAAGAGCATACCACGACCGCTTGATTGTACAATTTTACACTTAACTTGTAAAGCGTCCTCCAGTTCCGATAACTTAACGTCATCAAGGAAAATATCCTCATCGGCTTTCAAAACGTTTCTTGGAAGCAGTACCTCTTTATAATATCCGTGTTCCCTTAACTGGGCCATAATATCGCCGCCGGTTAAGAGTCCCGAAACCGTAATCCTTTCGCCAAAGAAATCGTTACGAATGGCCACAACATCTATTTTAATCTTAGGATACTCGGCAACCACCATATCGGCGAAGCGCTTAATGTAGGGATATGCCAGTCTTCCCGTTACTACGGTGCATTCGTATTTCTTCATAAGAAGCTTGCGAAGGCCCTTAAGTCTGTCCTTCTCAAAGGCTTCCATGAATTCGTCGGTCATAAGCCTTATCATGCCTACACCGTTTTCGTACTGAAGATAGCCGTCGTAACGCTCGGCTTCAGGCATTTCACGGCCTGCGAGGATATACCATTCGTCGCTTGCGTGAATAAAGTGAAGGCCGTATTCCGCAAAGGCTTTCTTTTGATAGCTTTCGATAAGGTCGATTACCGCTTCCGAGTCTTCTTTGTTAAAGGGTTCCAAAGGGTAAAGGCCATCACGGTATTTGGAAAGGCCTACAGGAACCACGGAAACGCTCTCAAGCACGGGCAAGTACTTCATAAGGTCTTCTATGGTGCGTTTAAGCTCTGCGCCGTCATTGACGCCCTTACAGAGCACTATCTGACCGTTCATGACGATACCTGCTTCAAAAAGCTTGTCAGCTATTTTAAGAGATTCGCCCGCAAAGCGGTTATGAAGCATCATGCATCTTAATTCCGGATTGGTGGTCTGGAAAGAAATGTTGATGGGCTCCATGCGGTATTTGATAATTCTGTCTACGTCTTTGTCGCTTAAATTGGTAAGTGTAACGTAATTGCCCTGAAGGAAGGATAAGCGCTGGTCATCATCCTTAAAATAAAGTGTCTCGCGCATACCCGGGGGCATCTGATCTATAAAACAGAAAATACAATTGTTCCTGCATCTTCTGTATTCGTCCATGAGGCCGTTTTCATACTCAAGGCCCACGTCCTCGTCTTCGTCTTTGTCAAAAGAAAAAGATAAAGTCTCATCTCCTCTTAAGACGGTAATATCTATATGAGGCACTAAAATCTTATAGCGGTAATCAAAAATATCTTCGATTTCTTCACCGTTAAGAGTTAAGAAAATGTCGCCCTTTTGTATGCCTGCGTATTCGGCCGGAGAGCCTTCGCAGACGTCGCTTATTACATGATTTTTATTGTCTTTCATTACTTCTCCGTTACAGTTTACATCTTATTTATTTTAAACGAAATTTCTTGACGTGTCACTATCATAATGCTATAAATTAATCGAAAGATTTTGCTTACGGAAGGAAACCAATATGCCCAATTTACGTGTACTTGAAAATGCTCTTCCCTTCGCTCCCCTTAAGGTTTGCGCACTTGATTCGGCAGCCAAGCTTGGAAAAAGCGTTGACAACTACCTTGTGGACTTCAGAAAGACACTTCGTACCGGTCTTAAGACCGACCCCGCCTTTGAAGGTTATGCAGAACCTTCGTTTTTAATCGACGCCGAATGTCCCAGATTCGGAAGCGGCGAAGGCAAAGGCATCTTTAATGAATCTGTTCGCGGTAAGGATTTATTTATCCTCGTGGATGTTTGTAACTCCAGCATCACCTACAGCATGAACGGCTACATCAATCACAAATCACCCGACGATCATTATCAGGATTTAAAAAGAATAATTCAGGCCGCCACCGGCAAGGCCAAAAGAATAAACGTCATCATGCCCTATCTCTACGAAGGCAGACAGCACAAAAGAAACGGACGCGAATCCCTTGACTGTGCTTATGCACTTGAAGAACTTTATTCCATGGGTGTTGAGAACATTATTACCTTCGACGCTCACGACCCCAGAGTCCAGAACGCAGCTCCTCTTTCGGGATTTGACAATTTCAGCGCTTATTATCAGTTCTTAAAAACCCTTCTTGAGGGCGAGGAAGACATGATAATCGACAAAGATCATACCGTTGTCATCTCCCCCGACGAAGGTGCTCTTGACAGAGCGGTTTATTTTGCAAGTGTTCTCGGTGTTGATGCCGGAATGTTCTATAAGAGACGTGACTACAGCAAGATGGTTAACGGCAAGAACCCTATAGTTGCTCATGAATTTTTAGGTGACAATATAGACGGTAAAGACGTCATCATCGTAGACGACATTATTTCTTCAGGCGAAAGCATTCTCGATACCGCAAAACAGATTAAAGAGAAGAATGCCAAGAGAATCTTCATCATGGCTACCTTCGGTCAGTTCACAAACGGTATGGATGCTTTTGACAAAGCATATGAACAGTGTATCTTTGATAAGATTATCACCACCAACCTTATCTACACCAAGCCCGAAGTAAAATCCAAATCCTACTACCTCGAGGCAGACGTAAGCAAGTTTATTGCTCAGATAATCGACTTTATGAATCACGATTTGTCCATCGGCAACGTAATAACCTCTACCGAAAAGATTCACGAAGTTTTGGACAGATACAATGAACGTCAGAAGTTTGAATTAATGTAATTAAAAAGTGCCTTGGGACATCCAAGGCACTTTCTTTATGCTTCTTCTTCGGTTTCAACTGCCGAACTTAAGGTAATGGTAACCTTAAAGAGGTCTCCGTCCAGATATATGTCAAACTCTCCGCCCTGAGCCTGAGTAAGGTTCTTGGCTATGGAAAGTCCGAGGCCGGAGCCTTCTGTACTTCTGGACACGTCTCCTCTTATAAATCTTTCCGTAAGTTCATCCGCAGGTATGTTTAACTGCTGATTGGAAATGTTTTTAAGAGAAAGGACTACTTTTTCTTTGTCATCTTCAGTGGTTTTGACAAGGTCAAGGTACACCCTCGTGCTGACCATGGCATATTTGTATACGTTATTAAAGATATTCTCGATGACACGCCACATATGTCTGGGGTCCACCATGGTATATGTGGGCTCGGACGGAACATTCATGACAAGTTCAAGATTCTTTTCAAGAAATTTGTCCTCAAATTCTCCCGCAGCCTGCTTTAAAAACTCCACAAAGTCTATCTTAATGGGGTCGATGGAAATATTGCCGGAGGATACTTTGGATGCTTCCAAAAGGTCAAAAGTAAGCTGTTTGAGTCGTTGTGACTTTTCATCAAGAATCGAAATGTACTTCTTAATCTTTTCGTCTTCGATATTCTCGCGCTTAAGAAGATCCACATAATTGATAATGGACGTAAGGGGTGTCTTAATATCGTGAGAAACATTGGTAATAAGGTCTGCCTTCAGTTTTTCATCCTTGGTACTGATTTCAAGGGCTTTGCTTAAACCGAGACCGATGTTGTTAACCTCTTCCGCCAGTTCTTTATTGGCTCCGTGCATCTTGGATACGTCTATCTTAAAATCGTATTCACCGTTATTGATGCGCTTGACGCCTTCGTATATGATTTTTTTCTCATAATTTCTGTTAAAGATACCCGCTCCCACAGCAATGTCAAAAATCAAAAGAATAAAGAAGGACACTATTCTGTGAGAAGTAAAGAACATAACGCATACCCAGAAGCAGTTAAACAGTAAAAACAGGATATACGAAATCCAGGTTCTGAGCGCCACCGAAGAACTGTCACTTACCGCTCCGAACCAGCCTTTTAATTTGTCGGTCTGACGGTTAAACTTGGGACGAAGCAAAAGAAGCAGACTTCCCTCAAGCATGTTGCCTGCAAATATCCTTCTGATGAAGGTATACATAAAGGACAAAGCAATGAACAAATCCAGTAACAGTAAAAGTGATGCGGGAACCTCAAAATAAAGGCTTTCCACCGGCTCATCCAGCCTGAATAAAATCTGCCTCATGAGCCAGTTCTCCACAAGATAAAGAAGAAGTCCCAGCGCCGCAGACATGAGAATAAAGCTCTCAATGGGCATTCTTTCAACAGAATTCAAAGAAGGTCTGGTTTCTTCTTTGGAGTACAGACGCCTGTCAAGGCCGATAATAACTATAAACAAACCGATAAAGCACACTACCGCAAAGCCGCCGAAAGAAACCACAAAAGGTACCATCTGGGCAGATTTTGCAAAGGATGCCCTGTTATATGAGAAAACATCATTGTCGGCATTGCCCCTGAAGGAAGTATCAACACCAACCCATACATTGGTGTCTCCCGAAAAGGCATAAGCAAAGTCTCTCTGCACCGCTTCCCTTATAATCTCGTAAGCCTTGGTATCCTTATTATTACCGAAGAATTCGCAGGAAGCATCAATGTAGATATTACCGAATTTGGCCTTAAGACCTTCTCCGTAACCTGCAAAGGACTGATCGATAAACTTCTCATCTATGCCCTTATAAAAGGCGCTGACATTAGAATAGATTTTTTTGCTGCCGTTTTCGATTTTGCTGACGCAATACCTGAAGGAAGTCGTATTTTCATCAAAACTGTAGCTGTTTGAACGAAATTCGGTATAGTTGTAATAAAGATCGTCTACAGTCTTCTGGATATTTTTAACCAGTTCCGCATATTCTTTGGAATCGGACACAAATTCATTGGCATACTTACCGTCTACGGTCTTGTAATCATAACCGTCATAGGCTGATTTGTCCTTTAAAACTTCAAAGGATTCATAAACGGCTTTCGGGTCATAATTTTCGTCATCTTCCATGGACTCCGGGTCGATATTAAAGAATTTGCAATAATCCTCATAGTTAAAGAATTCATAAGTGCAAATGGAGCCGTCGGTTGCAAGCATTTCGCCCCACTTTAAAATATCACCGAGTCTGTACTCAACCTTGGGACCCGTGTATTTGTCAACCGTATTGCGGTGAGCATATTCTCCCACGTTAATGATAATGTTTGCGTCGTATTTGCCGTTTCTGGTAATCTGCTCACTGATGGTGACATATCTTATCATTGCATCCACATAGCTGCGGAAATTTTCGTTATAGACGTCGGAAATATAATAGTCACTGCTTAAATCATAAAAAGAAATATTTCGGTTCTCCACATTGCCGCGTTCAAACATCTTAACGCGGGAATTCATGGTATAAACAAAAAAGCAGAGCACAATAAAAGTCCCCAGAATACTCTGGAGAAGTATCAAAACGTTCCTTAAAACTTTCGAAGGCCTATCCTTTTGAGGAACAGCCTTCGTTTCGTTTTTCTTAAGCTTATAAACTTTTACCTTTTTGTTTCTGTTGGTCATAGTTTTAATCAGTTCAACTTATCTATCTTGTATCCCACGCCCCATACAACCTTTAAATATCTGGGCTCTCTGGGATTGATTTCTATCTTTTCGCGAATGTGTCTTATATGAACGGCAACAGTATTGTCTGCGCCGATGGCCTGTTCGTTCCATATCTGTTCATAAATCTGGTCGATTGAATAAACTCGTCCCTGATTTTTAACAAGCAAAAGAAGGATATTGTACTCAATAGGGGTAAGCTTAACAGGTTCGTCATCAACGGTAACTTCTTTGGTCTCGTCATTCATTACAAGACCGCCTACGGAGTAAATAGCCTGTGATTCCTGAGGCATGTTGCCAAGCTTGGTATAACGGCGAAGCTGGGACTTGACTCTTGCCACAAGTTCAAGGGGATTGAAGGGCTTGGGAAGATAATCGTCAGCACCTACGTTTAATCCGAGAATCTTGTCGGGGTCCTCGTTTTTGGCCGAAAGAATAATAATCGGAATGCTTGAGGACTCTCTTATCTTCATAATGGCATGAATACCGTCAAGGCGAGGCATCATAACGTCGATTATAAGAAGCTGAATATCTTCTTTTTTAAGTATTTCCAATGCTTCGATGCCGTCATATGCTTTGAAAACATTGTAGTTCTCCTGCATGAGATAAATCTCAATCGCATCCACTATTTCGTGATCGTCATCGCATACCAAAATGTTTACCATATCTTCCTCCGTTATTATGATTTCACAATCAAATACAATTTTATCATATTCGCAATTTATTAATGCGCAAAGTATAATTTATTAATGTTTGTTTAAAAAGCGTCAAATGCGTTCTTTATCCAGGTAATCTCGCTGTCCAGAACGCCTATACAGTCGTATCGTACATAGGTATTGTCGCTGTAATGATTGTTGTATAAATAAATCCTTGAGGCGGCTATTATCCGCCTTCTTTTGCCGGGAGTAATCGCTTCTAAGGGATTACCGTGCTCCGGGTCTTTTCTGTATTTAACCTCGAAAAAAACTATGTAATCGCCGTCGGCACCCACAATGTCTATTTCACCTCTGTCGGTGGAATAATTTCTGTCAAGGATTTTGACACCGTTTTTTTCAAGGAATATAGAGACAAGGTCTTCTTTGTCCGTTCCCACATTTCTTTTATTCATTATTTGTTCATTTTGCCTTTAAGTTTGTCCATAGCATCCACAAAGACGAGAATTTCCGCCACCACCTCGTAGAGTTCGGGGGGAATAGCATCTCCGACTTCCAGTTTGGAGAGGGTTTTGGCAAGCTTTTCGTCCTGATGGACGGGAATATCGTTCTTTTTGGCCTCTTCGATGATTCTTTCCGCTATATGTCCGCCGCCGGTGGCCACAACTCGGGGAGCTATGTCATCGGGGTCGTATTCAAGGGCTATGGCCTGTTTGGGCTTTTCTTTTGATTTGAGTTTCTTGTCGTCTGCCATGTTATATTCTTGCGTCAAAAGAAGTCTTAGCTATAAGCACCTTTGAAATGCTGTTTTCAAAAGCTTCTTCGATGGGTGTTTTGGTGCGTTCTTTAACGTGACTCTCTGCGGACAAAGAATAACCCTTGTCGGAAAGTCTTTTAGTGAGAAAATCCAGGTTTTTCTCTATAAAATCAAGGCTTGCCTCGTCGGCCAGTGTAAATTCGGTATTGACGTTTGAGCCTTTCATCTTAACATAAACGTCTGTAGGCCCGAGATGATCCATGTCGAGGTGTAAAAAAGCACTGACTTCGTCACCTTCAATACCCTTTTGAGACCGATTTCTGTAGACGTATAACTCTCCTGCCATTGCACCCGACTCGCCCCTGAAGGGAATCTGCACATAAGGGATGAAGTTGTTTAATGCATTCATGAAATCAATGTTGTTATTGACCAGCATTATCTTGGGTGACGCGGGATTGTCCTTGGGAAGGACTTCCTCCAGGGCACCGGATATCTTGCGGGTCTCGGAATACAAACGCTCGTAGAGATCCTTTATTTTGGCTTTATCCGGAAGGTCCTGCTCGCTGAGGGTAAGAGTGTTGGTAAACACTTTATCAAACACTTCTCTGAGTCCTGCCTTTAACGCATCGGGTAGTTTATCGGGAAGTTCAGGCTTTACAGAAACTTCCTGAGGGCGATTCACCGGGATTTGCTCCGCTTCGTTAAGTGCAGGCTTAATCGGCACTGCTTCGGCAGATTGAACATCGGCATTTAACGCCTGATTCGGAGTCATGCCGCCTTCTTTAGGCAAAGATTCGCTGAATTTGGCCACAAAATCCTTTAAGGCTTCCGAAAGTTCCGGCATGGATGCATTGCTGTCTAAGGCTTCGGTGAACTTCGTAACTGTATCAAGACTGTTTAACAGATTTTGAATGTCGTTACCGTTTTCTCCGCCTCGAGATATGCCTTCGTTAAACAGCGAATCCGCAAGAGTATCTGCAATTTCGGACAAGTCTTCAAAGAACACGTTTTTCATGTTCAGATAAGCCTCATATTGCTCAAGATTCTCTCCTGTTACGGGAATCTGCATTTTCTGAAGGTCCACTATATATTTAACCGGTGTTTCGGGATGCAGAGCCACATCTCTGTAGGATTCCGCAAGGCTTCTTTTGTCTATGGGATTACCGTATTCCATATTGCGAACGGTAAGTTCCAAAGAACGATTGTTTAAGGGAAGTCCTGCGGCTTTAAGAGCGCTTTCCGCTGTTACGGAGGAGGATGTATTGATATTTAAGGGACGTAATGACACCTCCGAATCGGAAAGTTTATTGACTTCAAATAAAATGGTGCTGCCCTTGTCGAGAATAACTCCGTTCTCGGCCTTGGCATTGATGGTAACCCCCATATCGAGGGTCTTGATGGTATAAGCTTCTTCCGTGGAGGAAAGGACTTTACCGAGCAGAGTCTCACCGTTGCTAAGACCCTTTATAAGGTCTAAAAGGGCGCGTTCATTTTCTTCTTTTAACACGGATACATCGACGTTTGTTGAATTAACGTCGGATATCTGTCCGTTATTTAGTAAAGAAAGCGGTATTCCCTGCATATGGGCCTCCGATGGGACTATTGGCACTAAATAAAGTTACCGATAAAGCTGTCTCTGTGAATGGGTGTCTTACCGTATTTTTTGAGAGCAGCTATGTGCTCGGCACTGCCGTAGCCTTTATTGGATTTAAAATTGTACTCGGGATATATCTTGTCATATTCCACCATGAGCCTGTCTCTTGTGACCTTAGCCACAATGCTGGCTGCGGCGATGGATATGCTCTTGGCATCGCCCTTGATAATAGGCACCTGTTTAATCTTAACGTCGGGAATGGTGACCGCATCGTTAAGAAGGACCTTGGGCTTGACCTTTAAATTGGAAATAGCCTCGCGCATGGCTTCGTAAGTGGCATTTAAAATATTAATCTCGTCGATTCTCTGGGGGCTGTTAAAACCAAGTCCCACAGCGACAGCCTGCTCCATGATTATGTCATAGAGTTCCTCACGTTTTTTCTCCGTAAGCTGCTTGGAATCATTTAAATATAAAATATCGCAGTCTCTTTTTAAAATAACCGCACCGGCCACAACGGGACCCGCAAGGGGACCTCTTCCCACCTCATCTATTCCGCATACATAGCCCATGGCTTCATACTGTCTTTCGTATGTCTTAAGGCTTTCGGTGCGGGCAATTTCTTTATTAATGGCATCAAGCCTTTTGCGGGCTGAAAGCACTATTTTTTTGACACCTTCGCGCTCGTCGCCTGCATATTGTCTGATAAGTAATTTAAGTTCCTGATAGTCTTCCGTCACAAACCTAAACTTTATATCCTTAATCGAATCCATAAATATCCGCTATTCCCCTTATGTATTATTTTACGGGACCCATTTCGGCAAAGGGCCATATTCTGAATACGGCTCTTCCCACGATTTCACGTCTGTATACCACTCCCACGCTGAAACGCGAGTCTTCGGAATCATTTCGATTGTCTCCGAGTACATAGTATTCGCCTTCTTTGAGGGTGACACCTTCCAGTGCATTGCCGGGATTCTGAATTATTTCACGTCCGTAGGATTCGTGAAGGACTTCGTCATTAATGTAAATTACTCCGTCTGTGTCAATTCTGACGGTTTCGCCGGGAAGGCCTATAACACGCTTGATGTAAGTATTGCCCGAGTTGTTTCTGAAAGGAAAAATAACAATATCAAAGCGCTCGGGTTCGTGGAATCTGTAGCTTATCTTGTCAATGATAAGGTTATTGCCGTCTTCGAGGGTAGGCATCATGGAAGGGCCTATTACAACAGTTCTCTGGCCCACAAATTTGATGATTAAAAAGCTTAAAAGTATTACGCAAAGAAAGAAAATACTGTTACTGAGAATATCTTTTAATTTTTTGTTCATGGTCTCTCCAATGTAATTTTCCCAATTTTTCCGCTTCTGAAATCATCTAAGATTACTCCGGCGGTCTTAAAGTAATCCGTTTCGCCGCCTTGCTTGAGGCAGCCGCGTTTACGCGCGATATAATCCATCATAAGAGACTGTGGTGTAAAGAAAGTCTCTTCGTCTTTTTCCTCGAAAATATCCTCGGTAATATTATACCGCTCTTTTAATAAATTGTGGTAATTATCTTTTAAATAAAGCAATAAATCTCCCGCAAGTTCTTCGGTAACCAAAATCTCGTCATTGATGGAGCCAAGATATGCAAGTCTTCGTCCCACTTCCTGATCCTCGAACTTGGGCCAAAGAATTCCGGGCGTGTCAAGAAGCTGAAGCTCGGGATTTACTTTAATCCACTGTTCGCCCTTGGTTACACCGGGTTTATTGCCGGTTTTAGCCATGTTTTTGCCACAGAAAGCATTGATGAAAGTGGATTTGCCCACATTCGGTATGCCTGCCACCATGGCCCTTATAGGCTGGTTTTTGATACCTCTTTTAAGGTTTCTTTCTATACGCTTCTCACAGGCTTTTTTGACCGCAGGCATAACGTTTCGTAAACCTTCTTTGTTCTTGGAATTGATAAAGACGGTTTCTATGCCTTTTTTTGCAAAGTAATCACGCCACTTGTCGCTAATAGATTTATCGGCTAAATCTGCCTTATTCATAATAATAAGACGGTCTTTGCCGGCCGCCATTTTGTCGATATCGGGATTGCGGCTGGAAAGAGGGGCTCTTGCATCTAAAATTTCGATTACAAGGTCGATTAATTTCATGCCGGATTCCATGGATTTGCGGGCTTTGTTCATGTGGCCCGGATACCAGTTTATGATAGGTTTGTTATTATCGTTCATATTTTTCCCTTTATTTGACTATTCCCATATATTCAAGCTTGTCGGAGAGTTTAAACCAGACTTTGCCGATGATATAGCTGTCCTTAACTATGCCGATGTTACCGGATCTTGAGTCTTCGCTGAAATTTCTGTTGTCACCGAGAACAAAGTATTCGCCTTCCGCCAAATGAAGCTCGGACTCGGCAATACCGGGTTCTGCGATTTTATCGTAGGATTCATCTTCTTCCAGTTCTTCGTCATTGATGAAAATACGACCGTTTTTGATAACAAGGGTATCGCCCGGAACGCCTATTACTCTTTTGACATAGTAGTGAGAGTTTTCGTTGCCGTTTGGCTGAAAGGCTATAACATCACCGAATTTAGGTTCGGATATCTGATAAACAAGGCGGTTTATAAGAATCTTTTGCCCCGCATAGAGGTGAGGCTCCATGGAATTGCCCACAACGTTGGTACGAAGGCCGAATACGTAAACCAGTACCACCGCCGTAACGGCTGAAATGCCTATCCAGAACAGCCAGGAAAAGATTTCTTTTAACACCACGGTGCTTATTTTTTTTCTTCTTTTGTGATTAAAATCAAGTCCTTTTCGTCTTCTCATAACGTATAGATTATATCAGAAATGTGAGCATAGAAAAAGAG
>CAMNCH010000001.1 GCA_946534145.1 uncultured Lachnospiraceae bacterium | reverse complement strand
GCTTCCGGCGATACCGTGAATTAAATAGGTGTTATTGACTCCCGCATCAAAATCCTTGCGAACCGAATCCACCACCAGCTGCTGTTCGGGGCTTAAGTCAAGATGAAAGTCATGGGCCACATCAAGATTGACTGTACTGCGAAGAACACGATTCTCGCAGATGTCTATAAGGCCCACTTCCGAAAGCTTTTTGTAAGCGCCGGGTGCTATGTGGAGCTTATCGTCAAGGATGCTCTTGGGAATCCTCTCCTCGTCAAGTAATGCGGTCAAAAGACGAATCTGTGATGCGTTTCTTTTGTTAAGGGCGATATACTCACGAATTTCTTCGGGGGATTTAAGGCGCACTATGGTCTTTTTGACGCTTTCTTTGACCTTTTCTTTGACCGGAATTACGGTTTTTAAAGCGGCTATCATGGTGGAGCCGTAATTACGCTTCATCCAGGCCGCCAGAGCTATTCTTTTGTCGGACAAAGAAATGTCCCTGTCGGAGACTTCGGCTATGGATTTGAGCTTGTCAGCGGCTACATCGGTGGTGTCTGTAAGTTCCACCACATAACCCTTTTTGAGGGTATTGCCCGCTCCGAAGGGAACGGTCACGGCGGTACCGATGTCCACCCGGCTCTTTAAGTCCTCCGGAATGATGTAGGTAAAGGGACGGTCCACGCTTTCATGAGAAATATTTATAATCACTTTTGCGTATGAAAAATTCTCCACGTGTCCTCCCAAATCCATAATCTGATTCATATTATTTTATCATACTTATCGGTAATGCACCATCTGAAGGGATACGCTGTCCCTGCCCATATAAGTATTGATTTCCACACGATAACAGATATCCAGCACAACCTTAACCTCTTCAGAAGAATGAAGTCTGCGGGCAGTTTCTTCGTCGTAGATATCCGCCACAAATTGTTCAAAAGCAGACACGTCTCCGAAATATATCATCTCATATACGCGGCCTGCATCGTTTCTGACCTTGTATTTGGCAACGTTTCCGTTTTTGCCCATTAATCGTCCCGAAATTATCGTTACATGTCTTACGGCAAACAAAGGCTTTTCATTGCCCACACCGTAAGGTTCAAGCTTCATTAAGTCCCTTGCAAGATTTAAATCCGCATACTCAAGGGGAAGCTCCATGTCGATTCGAACCGTTTCCGTAAAATCCTTGTCTGTTAGGGTACAGTTTGCATTAAGCGCTTCCCTGAAGGCATTCGGAGTATCATCAACAAGGGAAATGCCTGCGGCAAGCTTATGCCCTCCGAACTTGGAAAGACAGTCTTTGACCTTCGTAAGCTCTTCGTACATGTTATAGGCATCTATGCTTCTTCCGCTGCCCTTTAACCCTTTGTCGGTTTTCGTAATGACAAAAGCAGGACGCACGTAACGCTCACGCACCTTGCCAGCTATAATGCCCGCAAGGCTTTCGTGACAGTCCGGAAGATACACCACCAGAACATTATCAAGAGAAGGACTTCCGTCCACTATTTCAAAGGCTTTGGCGGTCTCGTCAAGGGTCATCTGCTTTCTTTCTTCATTAAGCATTTTAAGTTCTGTAGCCTTCTCTATGGCACGAGTTTCATCTGTCTCAAGGAATAAATCAACCGCCTTTAAAGAAGTGTCAAGACGTCCGCTGGCATTCAGGCAGGGCCCGATTACAAAGCCCATATGATAAGGACTCAGCACTTTTCCTTCCATGCCGGTTACCCTCAACAGTGCCCGCATGCCGAGGTTTCTGCTGTGCTGCATAAGTTTGAGGCCCAGACATACCAAAGAACGGTTCTCGTCCTTAAGCTCCATCACATCACAAACAGTGGCAAGTGCGGCAAATTCCGTAAGTTCGTCCCTTAAGCCTGCAAAAGAATCCGTACTGTCCTCTCCCATTTCGCGGGCGTAAGCCATTATGGTCTTAAAGGCCACAAAAGCTCCGCAGATACCTTCTAAAGGATACTCCGAACCCGGGAGTTTCGGATCGGTGACAGCTGCCGCACGGGGAATCTTATAAATTTTTTCTCCCTTTTCATCCTCGGTAAAAGGAACTTCATGGTGGTCGGTAATAACCATTGTCATGCCAAGGGATGTTGCGTGCTCGGTCTGGTCATATGCCGCAATACCGTTATCGCAGGTAAGAATAGTATCCACTCCCGCTTTATATGCATCATCGATAAGGCGAATATTGATACCGTATCCGTCTTCTATTCTGTGGGGAATTACATAATCCACATCCGCGCCGAAATACTTAAGGCCCTTATAGAAAATATAAGTGGATGTGATACCGTCCACATCGTAATCGCCTATTATTCGGATTTTAAGGCCCGCCGAGATTTTTTCTTTTAACACTAAAATAACCCGATTCATTCCGGTGAGTGTAATCGGGTCATGAAAAGCCTCGGGCCCCGGAGATAAAAAGTTTCTTATCTCCGAGGGGTCGGTGAGGTCTCTGTTTCTTAATATTCTTGCGGTAATGGGAGAAATTGCGTAGTCCGAGGCCATCTTCATAAAGTCGGCGCTCTTTCTTATTTCAACCCAATTTTCCATAGTTTATTTTTCCTTCTTAGAAAACTTATTTTTAAATACAAACCACATGGAACCTGCAAGGCAGATGGATGAGTATGTACCGCACACAATACCTACCATAAGAGGAAGGGCGAACTCCTTGATGGAGCTTACACCGAAGAAGTAAAGAGCCACAACCATGATGAAGGTAGTGAGGGAAGTAAAGATACTTCTTGAAAGTGTGGTGGTAATACTGTCGTTGACGATGTCCTTAAGAGCTGTCTTGGGAGCTGCCTCCTTTAAGTTCTCACGGATTCTGTCAAATATAACGATGGTAGCGTTGATGGAGTAACCTACGATTGTAAGCATACATGCTACAAAAGAAGAACCAACGCTTACGTATGCTATGGCGTAGAAAGCAAGAGTTACAAGCACGTCATGGGTAAGTGCAAGAACCGAAGATGCGCCAAAGCGGATGTCCTTAAATCTGAACCAGATGTAAATAAGCATGCAGATGCAGGCTACAACCACAGCGATGATGGTTTCCCGCTGAGCTTCTTTACTGATGGTGGAGCTGATGGATTCGGTCTTGATGGTTTCTTTGTCAATGCCGAACTTCTCATTAAAGTAATTGTTAAGTTCCGCTCTCTGGTCTGCGTTAAGGGTTACTGTCTTAAAGATTACTTCATTGGAGCCCTGAACCTTGGTGGTAACAACGTTTGCACTGCCGGTAATCTTCTCGATATCGGCTACCATAAGGTCGTTAATCTCTTCAAGTTCGTAATTCTGTTCGAAAGGAACTACCGTCTGAGTACCGCCTAGGAACTCAAGTGAGTAGTTGAGGGAATGTCCTCTGTTTGCGTTGCCGCCGTTAACAGCAAGCATGAATACAAGACCTGCGGCAATCACAAGGCCGGAAATGCCAAAGAACAAGCCTCTCTTTGAAAGGAAGTCGATGGTCTTTCTCTGTTTGGCCACACCAAAGAACTTGGGATCCTTGATGCCGACTGCAACAAAGGCCTTAAGAAGTGCCTTGGTAATAAAGATGGCTGTGAACATGGACAAGCAGATACCAAGAGTAAGTGTCTGAGCGAAACCTACGATGGAACCGGAGCCCATAATCCAAAGAACCGCTGCCGCAATAAGTGTGGTGATGTTACCGTCCAAAATTGCGCTCATGGCCTTGGAGTATGCAACCTTAATGGCTGAATCCACGGTTTTTCCCGTAGCAAGTTCTTCTCTGAGTCTTGCGAAAATAATAACGTTTGCGTCCACCGCCATACCGATTGAAAGGATGATACCCGCAATACCGGGAAGGGTAAGGGTAATGGCGAAGCCGTTTATAAGCATTATTTCAAGTGCTGCGTAAAGAGTAAGTGCAATGGCACTGGTAAGTCCGAGGAAGTAGTAAACCGCAATCATGAAGAATACTACGATTACAAAACCTACGAGACCTGCCTTTAAGCTGCTCTGAATAGCGTCCTGTCCGAGGGATGCGCCTACAACGTTGGAACGAAGTTCTTCAAGTTCGAGGGAAAGACCACCGATACGGATGGTGCTGGCAAGCTTCTGAGCTTCTTCGGCATCCTTCTGACCGGTAATCTGAGCGGTTCCGCCGGAAATAACACCCTGAACTGCGGGAACACTTATGAACTGACCGTCATAGTAAATACCTATAACGTCCTTGCCTCTGTTGAAGGCTGCTTCCGTAGCCTTGGCAAAAGAATCTGTTCCTTCTTTGGTGAGTGTCAGGTTAACCATAATCTGGGTGTTGCCCATATCGTTACGGGTGGTACCTGCCTGAGCGTCTGTTATGTCGGTACCTTCCAAAACGATGCCGCCGTCAGCCTTAATCTCGTCAATAGATCTGGCAAGTTCCCAGTCAACGGAATCATCGCCTGTGTAATTTACACGATTGTAGTTGGGAGTACCGTCACTTGCATAGTGATCGATGAAATAAAGGGTACCGGGACGTCCCAAATCCTTAAGAATGGCATCTGCATCGTATACGCCGGGGATTTCGATACTGATACGGTCTTTGCCTTCTTTGTATACGGATGCCTCCGTGCTGTATGCGTAGATACGCTGTTTAAGCTTCTCTACAGTGTCACTCATGTCCTGATCGGAGGGTTCCTCGTCACCTACTGCCTGATACGTAATGGATACGCCTCCGGCAAGATCAAGACCAAGCTTGATGTCATTTGCGCTGCCTGACTTATTGGCTCCGAATCCAAACACGTCCATGTAACCGACAAACACGGTCAAAAGAACGGTAAAGATTATGGTCAATATGCCTTTTGTCTTACTCATGTTACCAATTCTCCTTTAAAAATATATTGTTTATTCTTCCTCTTTTTTCTCTTCTTCTGTGTGAGGAAGAGTAACAAGCACTTTAACTATACGATTCATGCGAATGCCCATAACCTTCAAAACTGTACCGTCTTCAAGGGTAACGGTCTCGCCGTCTTCGGGGATACGGTCAAGCTGGTCGAGTACCAGACCGCCGATACTGTCGTAGTCTTCCGACTCAAATTTCGTACCGAGCTCGTCGTTAATATCTTCAAGCTTCATGCGGGCCTCGATAAGGAAGCCTCCGTCCGTTTCCGTAATGAGGCCTTCTTCGTCCTCATCGTATTCGTCACGAATCTGTCCCACGATTTCCTCCAAAAGGTCTTCGAGGGTAATCATTCCCACCGTTTCACCGTATTCGTTTAACACAAATGCAAGGGTGTTGGCGGAATCACGCATTTCTATAAGCAGGTCGTTGGTCTTTTTGTACTCGTAGGTATAAAAAGCGTCACGACGAAACTTGGACACTTCAAAAGTCTCCGGATTCTTAAGTCTTAATAAGTCTTTGACATTGATAAAGCCCACAATATTCTCGGGCTCGCCCCTGTAAACCGGAAGTCTTGTGTACATGGTCTCCCTGAATAACTTCATGATGTCCTTGTATGAAGCATCCTCGGAAATACTGATGATGTCAACTCTCGGAATCATGACGTCGCGGGCAATTGCATCGCTGAAGTCAAACACATTATTGATAATCTTCTTTTCATCCGACTCGATGACTCCGTCCTCATGGGAAACATCCACATAAGTACGAAGCTCAGTCTCTGTAATGGCATCGCCGGTTGCGGCATGCTGCCCGAATATGAAAAGAATGAATCTCGCCACATTCTGAATCACAAAGACTACAGGGAACAGTACCGTCATCATTCCCCTTATTACCGGTGCAAAAGAAAGGGACAGTCTGTCAGCCTTTCTGCGTGCCCAGGTCTTTGGAACTATTTCTCCGAAAATAAGTACTAAAAAGGTAAGTATGCCGGTTGCAACGGATACATACACATTACCAAACATCCTTATGGCCAGGATGGTGGTAAGTGAAGAAGCACTCAGGTTAACGATGTTATTGCCAATCAAAATCGTGGTAAGCGCACGGTCATAATTGTCATAAATCTTGTTAAGGGCTCCCGCGTGTTTTTTGCCCTCTTCCGCCATGGCTCTTACCTTAACCCTGTTGACGGAGGAAATAGCCGTCTCCGCCGAGGAAAAGAAAGCCGACAGAATAAGCAGAACAATCAGTACAACCAGCTCAACTATGTCAGTGGTACTCAATAAATTCTCCTTTCAAAACCCTATAAGGGATTAACGTAGAACTCCTTGAATTCGTCGTAGCCTTCCGATGCAAGCTGTTCCTTCTGGAACTTCTTGTTCTTGTTCATTCCGGCCACAAGGATGGTCTCGCCTTTTGCACGTAAGTCCATTGCCTCGTTTAATATCTCGCAGTAGCGGTCCTTGGGCATGTTCTTCTCCACAAGGAATGCTGTTTTTTTGCTGCTTCCGGGAATCTTGAAATCCTGCTCCATCAAAAGAAGGACGATTCTTTCAAAACCGATGGAAAAACCGCAGGCGGGAACGTTGTTGCCCGTAAAGTTGCCTACCATCTTGTCGTATCTTCCGCCGCCGCCGCAGGCGCCGCCAAACTCGGGAAGTGCAATTTCGAAAATGGTGCCGGTGTAATAACCCATGCCTCTTACGAGGGAAGGATCGAATACCATCTTAAAGTCGGCTTTTTTAACCGCTTCGATGCTATCAATAATCTCAGTTAAATTGTTAACCACTTCATCGGGCAGGTAATCCTGTAAAGTGTTCTTTAATGTCTTAACTCCGTTAACGTCCGAAGAAAGTCCGTCAAAAAGTTTAACGTATTTGTCAACGGATTCAGCCGAAAATCCTTCTTCAAGAAGCTCGGCCTTAACTCCGTCGATGCCGATTTTGTCAAGCTTGTCAAGGATGATGCAGCTTAAGTCAAACTTTTCTTCGCCAAAGCCCGCATACATGGCCATGGCCTTAAGAAGACGTCTGTCGTTGATTCTGATTTCAAAGTTTTTAAAACCGATCTTGCCAAGGGTGGTGGTGGTAGCCAGAATAAGCTCTATTTCCGCCATATTGGTGGGTTCGCCGAAGATATCGATATCGCACTGCATAAACTGGCGGTATCTGCCTCTCTGGGGTCTGTCGGCTCTCCACACGTTACCCATCTGCAAAGCCTTAAAAGGGCTCGGAAGATTGGTGGAATTGTTGGAGTAAAATCTTACAAGCGGAACCGTAAGGTCGTATCTTAAACCCATGTCTGTCAAATCTTCTTCGGATTTGGCTTCGTCAAGCTTAAGCTTCTCTCCTCTTTTAAGTACTTTAAAAATAAGTTTTTCGTTGTCGCCGCCCTGTTTGGAGCAAAGGTTTCTTAAATCCTCAAGGCATGGAGTTTCAATGGGTGTAAAGCCAAAAGAAGAATAAGTCTCTTTAATTACGCGCTGAACGTAATCTCTTATGACCATTTCTTTTGGCATAATCTCTTTCATGCCGGTAACCGGCTTCTTAACAAGTGTCATATATTTCCTTTCCAAATCACTCAAGTGAAAATAATTCTTTTTTTCTGTCTAACATTTCGTCAATGCGAGCGATGTATTCGGCCACGTCCTTGACGTTGTCGCTTCTTACGAGTCTTCCCTCGCGGGTAATAACCTTGGAAACGCTGCCGGGTCCCATGGCAACTATAGGCTCAAGCTCCTCCATAATGAGGATGTTGTATATGCCGTAAGCGCCTTCGCGGGCGTAGCCCGTATTCTCGAAGTTGCCGGCCATGTTCTTTTGCCTGTAAAGGTAGTAGGGCTTCATGTCAAGCCTCTCGGCACCCTCTGCGGCTATAGCCATGGTGGCGTCGGTATTTACCATAGTAGCATATCCTTGGTTCAAAATCCATTCATATAATCTTGAACCTCTTTTTATGGCCAAAGAATGAACCGTCAAAGAGTCGGGACGGAGCTTAACTATCTCGTCTATGGTATGGGTAACCTCTGCGGTATCTTCCCCGGGAAGTCCCAGAATAATGTCCATGTTGATATTGTCAAAACCCACTGTCCGCGCATCGTTAAAGGCTCTTACAACATCCTCGACGGTATGTCGTCTGCCAATTAAATCAAGAGTCTTCTGATTCATAGTCTGGGGATTGACGCTGATTCTCGTAACATGGTGTCGATGGAGTACTGCGAGCTTGTCAACAGTAATTGAGTCAGCTCTTCCCGCCTCCACGGTAAACTCAAGGAGATTCCTTAAGTCCAGTCTTTCTTCCATGTATGATAATAATTCGTCCAGTTTCTCCGCCGACAAAGTGGTGGGGGTACCTCCGCCTATATAAACGGTATCTATAATCTGCCCTGCTCTCGCATGGGCGGTAAAATCTATTTCTTTCTTAAGAGCATTAAGATACTCACTTACCCTATCCCTCCACATTGCTATGGGATTAGACGTAAATGAGCAGTAAAGGCATGTAGTGGGGCAAAAAGGAATGCCTATATATATGGAGTAGCCTTTGTCTCTTAAGGGCTTTAAAATCTCACGTTCGCATTTCGCTATGTCAAGAGCCAGGGCCGATTTCTCGTCACCTACCAGGTAGGTGTCTTTCATATACGAAAGAATCTCAGCATCGCTCTTGCCTTCGTCTAACATTTTGCGGGGGATCTTGGTGGGTCTTATGCCCGTTAAATCTCCCCAGACAAGAGTCTTGCCGGTCCGAGCCGACAAGGCTTTGTATACCAGTCTTTTGACTGCGTTTTTCTCGTCAATTCTGTCAGCGTCCGGCTTAACCGGTTCCGTACCTAAGAGGGTATCACCTTCGTAAAAAGAAAACTCCGTCGCCTCATAGTGTACTCTGTAAACCGTCCCCTCCTCACAAGAAGGCACGCTGTCCTCTGTCACAACCTTCACATCCTCTTTGGGAAAGAAAGCCTTAACGAGGGAATGTATATCATATTCAAATTTGGCTATGTTAATTAATACTGAAATCATTACTAAATAAAGGGATTGTTCTGTCTTTCGTCACCTATGGTGGTGGTGCCGCCGTGACCGGGGTACACACGGGTGTTGTCGGGAAGCACCATGAGTTTGGAATTGATGGAACCCACCAAAGTCTTCATGCTGCCTGTGGGGAAATCGGTTCTTCCCACGCTTCCCTCAAAAAGGGTGTCTCCGGCAATAAGTATATTGTCTTCTTTAAAATAAAAGCAGGCGCCGCCGGAGGTATGTCCGGGGGTAAGTATAGCCTGAAAGCTCATGCCCGCAATATCAAAAACATCAAGGTCGTTAAAGGTTTCGTCGGGTTCAACGGTAACCGCTCTTCCGAAATTGCCGGAAAGGTTTTTTTCGGGATCTCTTAAAATCTCAAGCTCCGCTTCGGATGAATAAACCTTGGCACCGGATAGCTTCTTAAGGGCCTTAACTCCGTATATATGATCGAAATGACCGTGGGTCAAAAAAATCGCCTTAACGGAAATACCGTTTTCTTTAAGCTTGTCATAAAGATATTCGCCGTTGTCGCCGGGATCGAATACTATGGCTTCTTTTAAGTCGTCACGATATACAAAGTAACAATTGGTGCCCATGTTGCCAAGGGGAATACGTCCGATTTTAACTGCCATTAACCTCTGGTCCTTTCTATGTCTATGACACTTTCTATGCCGCGGATTTTGTCGATTATGGAAGTAAGTGCATCTCTTCCCTCGATTTCAAAAGCGGTGTTCATGGTCACAAGCCCCTGCTTGTTGACTCTGGTGTTAAGAGAAATAATGCTGATGTTCTTCTCTGTAAGAGCTTTGGAAATATCCGCCAAAAGTCCGTTTCTGTTATTGGCAAATATACGTATTTCAACGGGGTATTTGCCGCTTATGTCTTCACTGTCCTGCCATTCCGCATCGATTAATCTTGCACGGTCGATTTCGGGCAAAGAAATAATGTTGATGCAGTCGGTTCTGTGGATGGAAACGCCTCGGCCTCTGGTAACGAAGCCCACGATTTCATCGCCGGGAACCGGTGAACAGCACTTGGAAAATCTTACTGCCACATCGTGAATACCCTTAACCACGATACCGCTCTTGCCGGTGCGTTCTTTGGAGCGCATCTTGCCTGCATCGTTGATGGTATCTTCTATCTCGGCATCGGTCATGTTCTTCTTACGGGTAAGTTCCAAAAGTTCGGTCATCTTATTGATAATCTGACCTTCTTTGAGACCGCCGTGGCCGATGGCAGCATATACGGAATCCCAGTCATGGAAGCCGTATTTGTGCATTATATAGTCCATGTATTCGGGGATAAGAATATCCGACGGATTGATGGAGTGTGATTTACAGAAGGACATAAAGGTATCTTTGCCCTTCATGATATTGTCTTCTTTGAACTCAGCTTTAAACCACTGGGTAATCTTGTTTTTGGCCTGGGTGGACTTGACTATGTTAAGCCAGTCGCGGCTGGGGCCTTTGGAGTTCTGGCTGGTGATAATCTCGACACGGTCACCGTTATTGATGACGTAGTCGATGGTAACCAGCTGGCCGTTGACTCTGGCACCTACCATCTTGTTACCTACTGCGGAGTGAATGCTGTAAGCAAAGTCGATGGGGGTACTGCCTGCGGGAAGGTTCTTGACATCGCCGGTGGGGGTAAAGCAGTAAACCGAGTCGCTGAACAAGTCAAAGTCAGACTTAAGGAGGTCCAAAAACTCTTTGTTGTCAGCCATGTCGCGCTGCCATTCAAGGACCTGACGAAGCCAGGAAAGCTTCTCCTCTTCCTGCTCGGGTACCTTTTTGCCGTCGGATACTTCTTTGTACTTCCAGTGGGCTGCGATACCGTATTCCGCTTCTTTGTGCATCTCTTCGGTACGAATCTGTATCTCGAAGGGCTGGCCCGAAGAACCGATAAGGGTGGTGTGAAGGGACTGATACATATTGGGCTTGGGCATTGCTATGTAGTCCTTGAAACGTCCCGGAATGGGCTTGTAAATCTCATGGATTACGCCTAAAGCCGCATAACAGTCTCTTACGGATTTAACGATGATACGAACCGCAAATAAGTCGTAAATCTGGTCGATAGTCTTGTTCTGATTGACCATCTTTTTATAAATACTGAAAAAGTGTTTAACACGTCCGTCGATTCGGGCTTCGATGCCTGCATGTTCAATGTGGGAACGGACTTCACTTACTATATCCTGAATGTATTTCTCACGCTCGCTCTTACGAATGGTGATAAGTCTCGTAAGTTCCTTGTAAGCTTCGGGCTCAAGGTATTTTAAAGAAAGGTCGTCAAGTTCAACCTTAATACGGGAAATACCCAGTCTGTCGGCTATGGGTGAGTAAATATCAAGGGTTTCCCTTGCAATACGCTGCTGTTTCTCAGGGGGCATGTGGTCAAGGGTACGCATGTTGTGGAGTCTGTCCGCAAGCTTAATAAGGATGACTCTTATGTCCTTGGCCATGGCGAGAAACATCTTACGAAGGTTCTCGGCCTGAAGCTCCAGTTTTTCTTTGTCCTGGCTTAAGGGGGACTCGGGATTGGACATGTGGAAGGATTTAAGCTTTGTAACTCCGTCCACAAGAAGGGCTACGTCGGGGCCGAATTCTTTTTCAATTTCTTCCTTGGTAACAATGGTGTCTTCCACCACGTCGTGAAGAAGGCCCGCGCAGATGGTTTCTTTGTCAAGTTCCAAGTCTGCAAGGACATTGGCAACGTAAAGGGGATGGATGATGTAGGGCTCACCCGACTTTCTGCGCTGGTTAAGGTGAGCTTCATCCGCTATCTTATAAGCTTTTTCAATCATGGAAATATCGTCGCTTGGATGATATTTTTGGACACGATAAATAAGGTCCTTGTAAAGTTCCTCAGGACTTATGTATTCACCCAGGGATTCGATTCGTCCGTCATCTATGACAAAAGAATCTCTTCCGGGCAGAATATTAACTTTTTCGTCATGTCCGTTAATAATCTCAGGTTCCATGAAAAAAGCCTCTTTTACTTATTTTCCGGGATAGGTAATGGCAGAGAAAAGAGGAACGTTGTGAATCTTCTTACGTCCTTCAAGTCCCGCAAGTTCCATAAGAACCACTACTCCCACTACCTTTCCGCCGAGAGATTCGATAAGTTCAATCATAGCCTGGGTGGTGCCGCCTGTAGCGATAAGGTCGTCCACAATAAGAACCTTCTGACCGGGCTTAATGGAGTCTTTGTGAATCTCGATGGTGGCTGTGCCGTACTCAAGAGCATATTCTTTGGCAACGGTTTCACAGGGAAGTTTACCCTTCTTACGAATTAAAACGAAGGGCTTTTTATTGATATATGCAATGGGAGTTCCGAAAATAAAGCCTCTGGATTCGGGACCTACCACAACGTCAAAATCAAGATCCTTAATAAGGCCCTGCATGGTATCAATGGCAAGGGTCAGTCCGTCAGCGTCCTGAAGCACACTGGTAATGTCCCTGAAAATAATGCCGGGCTCGGGAAAATCCGGAATACTTCTAACATATTCTTCTAATTTTTTCATATATAATACCTCCTCGTCAGAGTGCTGTGGGCACTCTCCTGACAAATACAATATATTATATAATTGTTAAAGTTTTTAGTAAAGAGATTTTTATAAATCATGCGACGCAAAAAAATGTTTACGCAGCACCCCTCTTCATCCGAAGAATTACCTGTCTCAATTAAAAAATTCCTCTAATTTGTCAAGATGATCTCCGTATTTTTCAACAAGTCCGTCGCCCCATTCTCTGTACAGGGATTCATAATCGCCTTCGAACAGCTCATAAAACTCAATTAATTTTCCCGAAGCAAAATGGACTTTCTTTTCGCCTAATTTTTCCGTAAGGAAATGATAAAAAGAAGACGCGGCATGATATGACATTTCGGAAAAAAGTACTTTTGTGCGGTCTTTGGTCCATCTCTCGGTAACGCCACCCGTTAACGATTCCCACTCTTTATCCGTACCCGTGTACATTGCAACTGCCTGCAAATCGTTGTATACGGATGCATCAAACAGTCCGGTTTCCGGATTCAGAACATCAATGCCCTCAAAATAACCTTCACAATACCCTGTCAGAAATTGCTGGCGCAAATAATTTCTGCATTCATACACAGCAAGTTCTTCAGTGTATGCCTCAAGCACCATGGAATCCACTCCGTACCAGTGATGACGGTCTATGTAATGGACATATTCATGAACGAGTGCCCATTTAGCCATATCCCAATCGCCGTATAATTCTATCTGATTGATACTCTTATCATACATAGCCGAAAATCTGTCATAGAAATCATCCCTGCCGTCCTTTTGAAACTTCGTATAAATATCCGGCGGCGCAATGGTATCGTCATCAAGATTCTTCCAGTAGTGCTCTTGAACATCACGAAAATCATCCGGTGCATATTTGTGGATGTCGGCATACCCTGCCATGTAGTCCTTGTATCCCATCGCAGTCACGTCAATGGTCTTAAAGAACATGTTGAAGTTTTCCTCATGCACCACATAAGGATATTTTTCATTTTGTCTGTTGTCATTGAATGCATAGTTGTAGCATGCAAATGGCTCATAGGCCAAAGAAACTCCGCTTTCTTTAAGCCACTCGTTTTTAAGCGTAACTCTTTCTTCATCATCCGCTGCAGTCAAAAGAAGGCTTTTAAGCTTTTCAAACCCATATTTGTCATACACAAATCTGCAGAATCTCTGTACCAAAACTTTGGTAAGCTCCGCGTCATCAGCACTTATAAACTTGTCTTCAAAAAGGGGTAATGTAAAGTCGAGAAGATAGATGTTCTCCTCGTTAACCAGTTCCGAAAGCGGCTTCTCTTCCGCATTCTCTTTAAATCCCGCAAGACCTGCGTCCCGGCAAAGTACAGCCGTGGTGCCGTAAAGCATACCGTAATCCGAATCCTTGCCGCAGACTTCCTTTAAAATCTCACGATAATTGTCAAATCCAAGGTCCTTTGGTACTTTAAAAAGCGGATTGTCTGAAGGCTCCTCCGAAAAAACTGAGACCGTGCCGGGCACATCGCTTTCTTTTCCGGCCGGCTCGCTTACAGTTCTGACACCGCCGCAGCCCAAAGAAAGCGCCACAATAAGCGCCGCAAGCATAATGCCTGCTTTTTTCATAATACCCATATTTTACCCAATTAACCTTTCCCATTTTTTATACATGTACATCAGACAATATCTTAAATGACAGTATAGCAAATACCGGCATCTGATGACAACCGCCGAAAACGCAAAAGAAGCCGCGGTTTCCCGCGGCCCCTTTACTTAATAGAGAGAGGAATAAGTTATTTTACTGTTGCTATTTTGTAGATAAATCTTACGCTGTCATTGGTGTTGCCTTCCTCGCCCGCGTAGGATGCGTAGTCGGAGGAAACTTCTTTTACGATGTTGAATCTTTCTACCATGCCTTCAAGGGTGATGTTAACAAGGTCGTTTAGTTTGCTGACGCCTTCATCGTTAAACTGATTTAAGCCGTCCGAAAGTTTCTTTTCGCCGTTCTTTAAAGCATCGATGCCTTTGACAAGTTCGGGCATGGATTCGTTTAACTTTTTGGCGCCTGCGGATGCCTTGCCTACGCCGCCGGTGTAGGCGATTACGCCCTGATAGTATTTGTTGTAGTTATCGAGAGATGCCTTTAAATCAAGGATTTTTTTGTCCGCTGCGGAAATCTGAGCCTGCACATCGCTTGAGGCTTCGTACTCGGAAATCTTAGCGTTAACGGTTTCTGCAGTCTTTGCGTCGATGATGCCCTTTACCTGATCGGAGCCAAGCTGTGCTGCGATGTTCTGGGCTATTAAGGCTTTTACTTCGTCGGAGTTCATCTGCTCTTCTACTTTTGCGGAAATCATCGATTTAACCTCATCGGATTCCATCTGCTCGGAAACTTTTGCATCAATAACAGCTTTAACCTCATCGGAAGCCATTTCTGCGTCTGTCATCTGAGAGATGGCTGCTGACATCTGAGGATTTGCTTTTGCGTCTTCAGCGCTGACACCATACTGCGCTGCCACGCCTGCTGTTACCTTAGCCTCAACGGACTCTCTTACACCGGCTGTGACTTTCTCGGTAACTCCTGCTTTGACTGCTTCCGTAACCTTTGCTTCCACACCGGCCTTAACGGTTTCAGTGACTTTATTTGTAACTTCTGCTTTAACCGCGTCGGTAACGGCGTCGCGGATGACGCCTTCGTTTTCTTTTACGGATGCCTCAACCTTGCCGTAAGCAAGCTTTTTTGCATATCCGTCGGATACAACGCTTGAAAGAACTTTGCCGTAATTGTCGACGGTAAGTGTGCCTGCGTTGATTCCCGATGCCGCAAGCTGCTGTGATGCTGTGGCAAGAAGTGTGTCGAATACCTGCTTGCTGCCGTTTACCAAAGCTGCAGAGTTGGCATCAAGAGTCTGAAGGCCGCTTGAAAGTTCGCTTACGCCCGCACTGAGCTTGTCTGTGCCCTCGGAAAGCTTTACCAGACCGCTGTAGAGCTCGTCGGAACCGTTTATAAGAGCTTCCATGGCATCGTCAATCTTATTTAAATCTTCTCTGAGAGTATCCATCTTTTCGGTGGTATCGATGTCGAGGTTGCTGAATACGCTGTTTGAAACCAGAAGGTACATGCCAAACTCATCAAAATCCTTAACATCAGCTTCAATGGTGATTGATTCGGGAATATCCACTTCGTTACCGCTTATATCAAGGTCTTCTTTGAGTCCCGGAAGGGAAATACCCACAACCGCATATCTTGCGCCGTCGTTGATTACACGGCCGTTTGATACGGTTACGTTTGAATACTTTTCGCCGTCAAGAGCTGTTACCGTGCTTGCCAGGAAAGGCACATAAATCTTTTCTTCTTTGCCGTTTATGGTTTTCATCTCATAACGGTTGTTGGTAAAAAGAACTTCCACCTTAAGGTGTCCGCTCTTGCCGTGAAGGTTTTCGGGAGCGACCGTCTTTCCGTCAAGGTAGTACTTAAGGTTTACGCCGATGGGAAGATCTGCATCTTTGCCGGTCTGAGTCTTGTCTTCGTCCTTGGAAATCCAGATGCTGTCCATGACTTTGTTGACATTGCCCTTTGAATCCGTGAATACATATACCACTTCATCGTCGGTGGTTTCTTCTTCAGTTGCTTCTTCTTTTTGGGTTTCTTCTGTCGCAGCCGTAATCGCTGCTTCTGTATCGTTTAAGATTTCAACGGAACCCTCCGCTTCTTTTGCTTCGGTCCCGCCCACCTTCTGTGCTGCGAAGCATCCGATTGTGCTTCCGAGTATAACTGCAAGGCTGATCATTACTGCAGTCAGTCTTTTTCCTGTTTTTTTCATGATTATGCTTCCTCCTTCTTTTTCATTCCGAGTGTGGTATGGGTTATAAGTCCGTCAAATAACAGTAACACTGCGGGCAAAATAAAGATTACGCATACCATACTTACTATGGCACCCCTGGCCATCAGCATGCACATGGAGCTGATGATGTCGATGTTTGAATAAATCGCTACACCGAAGGTTGCCGCAAACAGTCCCATACCGCTTACGATGATGGAGCCTATTGATGTTAAAAGTGCCGTGCGTACGGCTTCTTTTTTGTCGCAGCCGTTCTTTCTTTCGTTCTTGTATCTCGTGGTCATAAGTATTGCGTAGTCCACGGTTGCACCAAGCTGAATGGTACTGATGCAGATAGGTGCGATGAACGGAAGTGTCTGGCCCAGATAATGGGGAAGACCCAGGTTAATAAATATTGCAAGTTCAATGACACTGATCAGTATGAAGGGAAGGGAAATGCTCTTCTCAACTATCATGATGATGACAAAGATGGCTGCAATGGAAACGATGTTGACCACTTCAAAATCGTGACCGGTGGTTTCTATCATGTCCTTCATGCAGGGAGCTTCGCCTATCAGCATGCCTTTTTTGTCGTACTGCTTTAAAATTGTGTTTATTTCATCTATCTGGGCATTTACCGCATCGCTTGCCACAGCATATTCGGAGTTAATAAGTACCAGCTTCCAGTTTTCGCTTTGAAGCATGTCTCTTACTTTTTCGGGAATCACGGACTCCGGAACCAGGGAACCCACAACGGTCTCCATGCCGATTACCTTTTGAATTCCGTCCACCTCTTCCATCTTTTCAAGCATTTCCCTGGTTTCTTTTTCGGGAAGGCTTGCGTCGGTCAAAAGCATGTGGGTGGAAGCCACGTTAAAGGTTTCCGAAAGTTTTTTATTGGCCTTAACTACCTCAATATCCTGAGGAAGGCAGGCGCCCATATCGTAATAAACTTCTTTTTGAGTGTTTGAATAACCGTAATATGCGGGAATTGCCACAGCCACAAATACAACCAGCAACGCCGGGAAAATCTTTACTATTGCACCCGACAGTTTAACGGGCTTAGGCAAAATTGCTTTGTGCCTTGTCTTAAGCAAAGGCTTGTCGAGTACCAGAATCATGGAAGGTAAAATGGTTACGCATCCGATAACTCCGAGGAGCACGCCTTTGGCCATTACGATGCCGAGGTCGGCGCCCAGAGTAAAGCTCATGAAGCAAAGGGCTATAAAGCCGGCGATTGTGGTAACGGAGCTTCCCACAACGGATGTAAGGGTATCCTTGATGGCATGGGCCATGGCTTCTTTGTGATCTTCAATGGTCTCAAGCTTTTCGTTGTAGCAGTCCCACAGGAATATTGAGTAGTCCATGGTAACCGCCAGCTGCAATACTGCGGACAGTGCCTTTGTTATGTAGGACATCTCCCCGAGAAAGAAATTGGAACCGAGGTTAAACAAAATCGCAACACCGATACTTGCAAGGAAAACAAAGGGAACCAGCCAGCCGTCTAAGAATATCATCATGGACAACGCCGCAAGTACCACGGCGATTCCTACGTAAACCGGCTCTTCTTTTTCACAAAGAGCCTTAAGGTCCGTTACCAGAGCCGACATACCGGATACGAAGCAGTCTTTGTTGCAGACGCTTCTGATTTCTTTGATAGCCTCCATGGTCACATCCGCTGATGTTGAACTGTCAAAGAAAACCGCCAGCATTGTGCAATCTCCCTTGTTAAACAGGTCATACACCTTATCGGGAAGCATCTCCATGGGCACATCCACATCCATGAAGGAATCGTACCAAAGCACCGTTTCCACGTGGTCAACGGCTCTTATTTTGTCTGCAAGAGCGCTGACCGATTTATTGTCCATCCCTTCTACCACTACAAAGGAAAAGGCGCCTTTACCGAAATCCTCCATCAGAATATCCTGCCCTTTTACCGTATCCATGTCCTTCGGCAGGTAAGTTAACATGTCGTAATTGATTCTTGTGTGAAGCATCCCGTACAAGCTCGGTATCATCAAAAGAATTGCCGCAATCAGAATAATCACACGGGATTTGACTACACCTTTTGCAAATTTCATAGCTCTCTAAACTCTCCTTCCAAAACATCTTTCTTTTGATGTTTAATAATTTTCACAGCGGTGAGTACCGTCACCAGATTCATAACTCCCTCAGCCATAAGCGCCGCGCCGATAAGTCTCATCAGTACGAGACTTCCTTCCGCAGGCTTGAATATAAGAAGCAGTCCGATTGCCCCGGCTATTACGGCAAAAGAAAGGATCAGCCACCACTTTCCTATTCCGAACTGCCTTGCGTCCATGGACATCTGAACCTTGAAAAGTCCGTCGGCAAGAATCAGGATTCCCACCACGATGCACATAAACTCGATTATGTCATCCGGCCTTATTATGGTTGCTATACCCAAAAGCGTAATTAGAATTCCGAAGGCCAGATCGTATTGAAACGCAAGTCTGAACAAGTCCTTTGAAAAGTAACCTATTATTTTTATGATTCCGAAAAGAATCATTGCCGCGCCGAGGATATTGGCAAAAACCTCACCCCCAGTTTTGGGAAATATCAAAAGAAACAAACCAAGCAAAAACAAAACCGCGGACAAAACTATGTATCCGGTCTTGGCCGTTTTCATGGGTGCTATGTTTCTTACGGATTCTAAAGCTTCCATAACTGCCTCCTTAATAGCTTTAACTATCTCTTACAGTGACAAGATACTACCGAAAGCCTTTACACAAAATGGACAAAAAAAGAGCCCATGCTTAAAATTTAAGCATAGGCTCATAAGTATCTGAAATTTAGGCAAACACCCCTTGAGTGTCTAATTGTTATGACTTCTTTCGATAATAAGCTCGGGAATACCTTTACAAAGCTCGCAAACCCTCTTAATGTCCGCCGGGCGCTCTTCGTTCATGCCCGAATTAAGCCAGTCGTAAATCAGCCCGAAAAGACTGCTGGAGATAAGACGTATGGCTACATCTTTGTCATCCTGCGACACATCCGCGTCCTTAAAGGCCACCTCAAGGTATCTCGTCACCACATGTCTGCACAGGCGCATGGTATATTGCTCGTACATGTCCCTGTTTACGGAATTGTATATGTGATACACCGCCATCTTGTTCTTAATGGCAAAATCCGTGGCAACCTCCATGCCCTTTTCCAAAGAATCAATCTCCGGATAGCTGTTGATAAGTTCTTCAGCCTGTTCCGTAATAATCTCTTCCAAAAGCGCCGGAATATCCTGAAAGTGATAGTAAAAAGAATTACGGTTTATGCCGCACTCTTCCACTATATCCTTAACGCTTATCTTGGATAAAGGCTTCTCATTCAGTAATTTGACAAAGGATTCTTTAATCGCTTTTTTTGTAAAATTGGCCATAACAACTTCCCTTCGACCTTATTGTAATCTTTCAAAAGAAAAATGCAAGCGGCCCCGGAACCGACCAAAATTTTAACCAAAGAAATTGGAATCAAACTTCTTGGGTTCTGCTTCTTTATCTGTAAGGTCGGAAGCAATCTCCTCGGTGGAGTTCTGAATAGTGTTGCCGTTAGCAAGAGTCTGTTCAACGGGCTTCATAGCTTCCGCTGTCTTACCACCTGAAAAGTTCTTAATCTGAGGGACAGCACCGAGAGCGGTAAATGCGTAAACCATTAAAACATCTTTTACAAAGCCGCCCTTTGCATCAGCAAGATCCAGAAGGTCGGGCAAGCCCTTGACAATGTCACCCAAAGTATAGCCATATTCCTTTAATTCTTTGTAAAATGCAAAAGAATAAACCAGCCACTCTGTAACAAATACAGTGATAACCATAATTACGATGCTGATAATAATACCTTTGACGGAAAGCTTACCTGCAAACTTGGTATAAAGAAAAAGTGAAAGATATGCCATAACAACACCGCTGATGGATGCCACATATCCGATTTTTGCCAAAATTGCAATAAGTGCAGCGCCCACAAGCGCTCCAAGCAATGCTCCCACTGTTCCGAGCACTACATTCTCTCCCTTAACTTCCAAAGCGGGAGCAGTAAAACTTCTCTGAAAATCTTCGTTCATATAAATTCTCCTATTCCTTAACCTCTGTACCTTGCGGAAACCATTCTCCGCAAAAAACACAGCATTGAGGATTATAAATGGTTTAATTATTTTTGTCCATAGTGTATACTGAATTGAAATAATTAAGCGGAGTTTCTTCCATGAAAAAACTTTTAAAATATCTGAAACCCTACAGGAAAGAATGTGTCATCGCTCCCGCATTTAAAATGCTTGAAGCGCTCTTTGAACTTTTCGTTCCCCTTGTAATCAAAAGAATAATCGACGAAGGCATTAAGAAAGGTAACAAAGATGTTATCTGGCAAAGTGCAGTTATACTCGTGTCTCTCGGAATCATCGGCCTTGTATGCGCCCTGATTGCCCAGTATTTTTCCGCCAAAGCCGCCATCGGTTTTGCCACCGGAGTCAGAAATTCCCTCTATGACAAAATTCTGGGATTTTCTTATGAAAATGTGGATTCCGTAGGGACCTCTTCTTTAATTACCCGCATGACCAATGACATTAACACCGCCCAGAACGGTGTCAACATGTTCTTGCGTCTGTTCCTTCGCTCTCCCTTCGTAGTGTTCGGTGCCATGATAATGGCCTTTACCATTAACGTTAAAGCGGCGCTTATTTTTGTGGTGGTAATACCTGTTTTGTTTGTTGCGGTATTCTGCATCACCCTTATTACCATTCCCATGTACAAGCGCATTCAGGGGTCTCTTGACAGACTTACCGGTCACATCAGGGAAAACCTTACGGGTGCCAGAGTTATCCGTGCTTTTTCCAGAGGCGACAGCGAGAAAAAAGAATTCACCGACGAAAACGATAAGTTCTTTCGCCTCTCGGTGGTGACTTCCAGAATATCCACTCTCCTCAACCCTCTGACACTTATAATAGTGAACGTTGCCATGCTCATTCTTATAGCAAACGGTGCTCAGCTGGTGGATTCGGGCATCCTTACAAGCGGTGAAGTATACGCCCTTGTCAATTACATGTCCCAGATACTCGTTGAGCTTGTTAAGCTTGCCAATCTTTTTATTACCATCAACAAGTCTCTGGCTTCCGCTTCCCGTATTTCCGCAACGTTTGAGCTTTCAAACGCTCTTAAGGATGAAGGCACACTTACACTTAAGGATATTCCTTCCAAAGAAAACATACTTGAGTTTAAGAATGTTTCTTTTGCCTATCCGGGTGCCGGTGACAATTCGTTAAATAACGTTAATTTCAGTGTCAGGAAAGGCGAAACCGTGGGTATCATAGGCGGTACAGGTTCCGGTAAATCAACCGTAATCAACCTTCTGATGCGCTTTTATGATGTTTCAAACGGCGAGATTCTTTATAACGGTGTTAACGTTAAAGATATTGCTCTTTCTTCTCTTCGCTCGGTTTTCTCGCTGGTACCGCAGCGTGCCCAGTTATTCAGTGGCACTTTAAGAGACAATCTTCTTTTTGCCAATCCGCAGGCTACCGAGGAGGCTATGCTTAAGGCAGTTAATATGGCGGTGGCCGACAACGTGGTTATGGCCAAAGGTCAGGGTCTTGATTTTGCCATAACCGAAGGCGGTTCCAACCTGTCGGGAGGTCAGAAACAAAGACTCACAATTGCCAGAGCCCTTGTTAAAGGTGCCGAAGTAATCGTGCTTGACGATTCCTCCAGCGCCCTTGACTACGCCACCGATTCAACCCTCAGGAAGAATTTAAAGAGCCTCGGCAATACGGTATTTATAATATCCCAGCGAATCGTATCCATCAAAGATGCGGACAAAATAATCGTCCTCGACGACGGCAACCTTGACAGCATCGGTACTCACGCGGAACTTTATGAAAAGTCTGCGGTGTACCGTGAAATCTGCGAGTCACAAAAATCAAATGAGGAGGAAACGCTGTGAAAAACAAAAACATTTATTTAAGAATCCTGCGTCTTGTAAAGCCTCATATGTTCTTTATTGTGCTGTCCCTTCTTCTGGCTGCGGCAAGCGTTTTTTCGTCCCTTTACATTCCGGTGCTTACGGGACGGGCAATCGATGAGATGATAGGTGCCGGACAGGTTTCTTTTGAAGCCGTAAGGCATATTCTTACGCTGTTCCTGGTTATGCTCCTTATCAACGGATTTGCCACCTGGATTATGACTCTTATCAACAACAGAGTTACCTTTAAGATAGTTCACGACTTAAGAAACAGGCTGTTTAACAAGCTTCACGGCGTTGCGGTCTTCTACCTTGATACCAAGGGCCACGGAGACATTTTGAGCCGCCTTATTTCAGATGTGGAGCGTTTATCGGATGGTCTGCTTCTCGGATTTTCCCAGTTGTTTACGGGGGTTTTGACCATCATAGCCACCCTTGTGTTTATGCTTACCATTAACGGCTGGATGGCTCTTGTGGTAATACTGCTTACGCCTCTTTCCTTGTTTACGGCTTCTTTTATCTCAAGGAAGACCTACAAACACTTCAAAAAGCAGGCGGCGCTTCAGGGCAGCCTCACCGCTTTCATAAACGAAACCGTGGGCGCCGTAAGACTCATTACCGCCTTTGATGCCAAAGAAAGAGAAGCGGGCAAATTTTCCAAACTTACTGACGAATATGCCCGCGTTAACCTTAAGTCCCTCTTCTACAGTTCCATCACGAATCCCTCCACACGATTCGTAAACGGCCTTGTATATACCGGCGTTGCGATTCTGGGCGGATTCTTAGGTATTGCGGGGCGTATTACCATCGGTACTCTCTCCTGCTTTTTAAGCTATGCGAGTCAGTACACCAAACCTTTCAATGAAATATCCGGCGTTGCCACGGAGTTCCAGAACGCGGTTGCCTGCGCAGGCAGAATCTTTGAGTTTCTGGATGCGGACAATACCGTGGATGTAATAACAAGCGAGTCTCACGTTACCGAGTTTAAAGGCGAAATCGATATTAAAGATCTGTGCTTCAGTTACGATAAGTCAAAAAAGCTTTTATACGATATTAACTTCCATGTAGAGCCCGGCAGTCACATAGCCATTGTGGGACCTACCGGATGCGGCAAGACTACGTTTATTAACCTTTTGATGCGTTTCTTTGAACCTGATGCCGGAGAGATACTTTACGATGGTCACCGCTCCGATTCCATCAAAAAGGCTGTACTTCGCAAAAACATCGGTATGGTGCTTCAGGAAACCTGGCTTAAGTCCGCTACCATCGCCGAAAACATAGCTTACGGTAAGCCCGATGCCACCCGTGATGAAATTGTGGAGGCGGCGAAAAAAGCCCACGCTCACAGCTTTATTTCAAGGCTTGAAAACGGCTACGATACCATGATAGCTCCCGACGGCGGCAATCTCTCAGCAGGTCAGAAGCAGCTTCTTTGTATAGCAAGACTGATGCTCTCTATACCGCCCATACTGATACTGGACGAGGCTACGTCCTCCATCGATACCCGTACGGAGATCCGTATCACCAAGGCATTCCAGACCCTTATGGAAGGCCGCACCAGCTTTATAGTAGCTCATCGCCTATCTACCATCCGCAATGCAGACTTAATCCTTGTTATGAAGGACGGTAACATTATTGAGCAGGGCACTCACGAAGAACTGGTTCGTGCACAGGGCTTCTACTACAGCATGCTTAATTCAAAATAATATAAATATTGAGAAAGGATACATTTTATGAGTGAAACAACAGTCAGAATTCAGGACGACCTCTACGAGGCCGTAAATGGGGAATGGCTCAAAACAGCCGTAATTCCCGATGACAGACCCACCACAGGCGGATTTTCCACCCTTGCACAGGAAGTGGAAAAGACCATGATGGCAGACTTTAAAGCCTTTTCCGAAGGCACCAAGTCTACCGACATACCCGAAATGCGTTACGCTATCTCCCTTTACAAAAAGGTGCTTGACGCAGAAAGAAGAAATCGCGAAGGCATTGCCCCTGTCCTTCCCCTTCTTGAAAAAATAAAGTTCCTTGAAACTCCCGAAGACCTTAACAAAGTCTCTGCAGAGTTCTTTTTACAGGGACTCTCTCTTCCCATTGATATGGACGTAGACGTGGATATGGCGGATGCTACCAAGCACTCCTTCCTTCTCACCGGTCCCGCAATTATCCTGCCCGATACTCCCTTCTACGAAGAAGGCAATGAGTCCGGCAAAAAGCTATTGGGTGTCTACAAAGACATGGCTGAAAAGATTCTTAAGTTTTCCCCCTTATCCGAGGACGAGCAGAAAACTTTCCTCGAAGATACCCTAGCCTATGATGCTCTTATAGCGGGGAAGGTTAAGAGTCAGCTTGAGTGGTCCGAATACTACAAAAACCACAACCCCATGGATGTGGATGAAGTGGCAGCCTGCGTAGCTCCTTTTGACATTAAGAAGCTTCTTACGGATTTGTACGGCGACAATGCTCCCAAGGTATTGATTGCATACGACCCCAAGGCCATCAAGGAAATGAATGGCTACTTCTCTTCCGAGAACTTTAAGCTTTACGTTCACTGGCTCTATGTAAAGACCCTTGTAAAGGCTACCGCATGCCTTTCCCTTGAGCTTAAAACCCTGGGCTCCACCTACAGAAGAGCCCTTACCGGCGTGGTATCCGACCCTATTCTTGAAAAAGAAGCCTATCAGATTGCTTCTTCTTTCTACTCTGAACCCGTTGGAGTATACTACGGCAGAACCTACTTCGGCGAAGAAGCCAAAAAAGACGTTGTAAGCCTTGTTCACAAGATTATCGATACCTACAAGTTAAGGATGAAAAAGAACACCTTCCTTCAGGAATCCACCAAGGAACAGGCCATCAAAAAGCTTTCCACCATCGTGGTAAAAATGGGTTATCCCGACGAAATCAGAGAAATCTGGTCAAGACTTGTGTTTGATGAGGATGATTCTTTATATGAGTCGGTAAATAAAATCAGAGCAGTCAAAAAGAAGGATATGCTGGACAGGCTTAATAAACCCGTAGACCGTACCGAATGGGTAATGCCCGGTCACATGGTAAATGCCTGCTACAATCCTTCCAGCAATGATATTACATTCCCTGCAGCCATCTTACAGAAGCCCTTCTACTCTCTGTCTCAGAGCGTAAGCGAGAACCTCGGCGGTATCGGTGCGGTAATCGGCCATGAGATTTCTCATGCTTTTGACAATAACGGTGCCAATTTCGATGAAAACGGTAATCTTAAAAACTGGTGGCTTGAAGAAGACTTTAAGGCCTTCAAAGAACTTACGAAAGATATGATTGAACAGTTCGACGGAATTGAGTTCCACGGCGGCAAGGTTAACGGTGAACTTACCGTAAGCGAGAATATTGCCGATAACGGTGGCATGGGCGTAACCCTTGAGATTATGCACACCCTCGACAATGCGAACTTCAAAGAATACTTCATGAACTGGGCAAGAGTATGGTGCGTTAAGGCCAAAGAAGAATACATTCAGCTGCTTCTTGCCAACGACGTCCACTCTCCCGCTGTTCTTCGTGCCAATATGTCTCCCAGAAACTTCAGTGAATGGTACGAAGCCTTTGACGTAACGGATAAGGATCAAATGTACATTGCACCGGAGAAGCGTATCAGCATCTGGTAAATAACAGAAATCACAAAAGCCCATGGCAGTCGCCATGGGCTTTTATCATGCTGATAATTATGCTACTTCATTGTCCTTTAAAATTGAGTAGGCAATATTGGTGGAGTGGTCCGCCACACGCTCAAGTCCCGATACTACATCCGAGAAGATCATGCCGGCTTCGGGAGTACATTCGTTGCGGGTAAGACGGGCAACGTGATTGGCCTGAAGCTGTCTCTCCATATCGTCGATTTTGTCCTCAAGTTCCGTAACCTTGTCAATATTGGTGTCTCTGCCGGTCTTAAAGGTTTCGGTGGCCAGACGATAAATTTCGTTGACCATGTCAAGCATCTGACCAAGTTCTTTCTGAGCTTCTTTGGAAATGGTTACGCCTGTCTCTATGCGCTGTTTGGCGGCATCGGCCACATTCTCCGCATGGTCGCCGATACGCTCGATATCGTTAACTACGTGGAACAGATTACCTATGGACTTTAAGTCTTCGATGGGAAGGGTGGTCTGGTTAATCTTAACAAGGTAATTGGTAATGGCGTGGTTCAAGAAGTTGATGTTCTCTTCCACCTTGTATACCTCGTCTATATCCTCCTGATCGAGGGTAATCAAAGCATTCATGGCGCGGTTTAAGTTCTCCCCCGCAAGACTGGCCATACGGTCAACCTCGTTGATAACTTCTACCACTGCGGTAGCGGGGTTGAGGACAACGTTGTCACCGATGTATTTAAGCTTGAAGTTCTCTCTGTAACCGACCTTCTGCTCTTCGCCGGGAACAATTATCTTCGTAAGCTTAACAATACCGCCGATGAAGGGCGTCATTACTATAACCTGAATCACCTTAATAGCCAGATGCGAGAACGCTACAACTCGACCCGCATCATTGCCGGCTATCTTGCTCATAACCTTTACGAAGCCCTCAACATCCAGAGCAAAGGCAAAGAACATAAGAACCGTACCGATAATGTTGAATAATACGTGAATGGCAGCCGCACGTTTTGCATCTTTTTTACCGTTTAAAGAAGCAAGAACCGCGGAAGTACAAGCACCGATGTTGGAACCAAGGGTTATATACATGCAAATATCAAGTCCCATAAGTCCTTGATTGGCCAAAAGTACCATGATGGATACCACTACCGAAGAACTCTGCACCACAGCGGTGATAACAAGACCCAGAAGAACTGCAAGAATGGGGCTTCTTAAGCTTGAAAACATGTTTAAAACAGCCTCGGATTCTCTCATGGTGCCCATGGAAGCCGACATGGAGCTAAGGCCCATGAACAAAACACCGAAACCGATGATAATTTCCGCAAATTTATTAACTTTCGCTTTTTTACAGAACATTACGATTGCAACGCCTGCAAATAAAATAAGGGGAGCGATTTTTTCTAACTTAAAGGAAACTAAAAGAGCGGTAACCGTAGTACCGATATTTGAACCAAAGATGACTCCGGCCGCCTGAGTAAGATTCATAAGTCCGGAGTTAACAAAGCTGACTACCATAACCGTACATGCAGATGACGACTGAATGGTAGCTGTAAATATAAGGCCCACCAGAATGCCCATGAAGCGGTTGGTGGTAAGTTTTTCCAGTATGCCACGAAGTCTGGCGCCGGCAAAAGCCTCAATGCTGTCGCTCATGACTCTCATTCCGTAGAGGAATAGCCCCAGTCCGCCGAGTAAAGTAAGAATTATGGTAATCTCCATAGTTAACCTCTCAACATATTTTCTGCATCACGCAGGTTACCGTTTTTAATGGCTTCTCTGATACGTGTGGAGGAAATATCCTGCCCCATGTACTTGACTTTATCTATAACAGATACTTTAATACCGGTTTCAGATTCCATGCTCTTTAAAAGATCGAGATTACCGCGTCCTTTGTAACCGAAGGTAATATCAGGCCCGCAGATAATCTCCGCAGCATGAAGTCTTTGCTGTAACACAACCCTTATAAACTCTTCAGGCTCCATCCTGGCAGTGGTATCGTTTAACTCATATTCCACAAGGTAGTCGATGCCGAGACTTTCAAATTTGGACCTGCGTTCCTCTTCGGTAAGAATCCTCGAAACATTGTTAAGGTAAACTTCCGACGCAAAGGTAAAAGTAAAGACCACGGATTTAAGGGAATCCTTATGAGAAGTGGCGGTGCGGATAAGCTTCTGATGACCGGCATGAATACCGTCAAACTTGCCGATTACCACTCTGGTCTTCCCCGAATATTCTATTTCACTGAGTCCGTCTAATATCGTCATTTACTCACCCATGAACATTTTAAAGGGCTTAAGGCAATTTTCAGCCTTCACAAATAAATATAAGCCTGTAAAGACCTTTTCGTCATTATATATTCTGACGATTTCCCCTTCGTTTAAATTCTGTTTTCCGTCAATCATACTTAAAGACAGTTTGTTGCCGTTATCTATAAGCTTTCTGAAATCTTTTTTTACCGTCAGCGCCTCATAGTCGGGGAAAGCCGAATCCGTAGGAAGTACTGCCGTAGAAAGAAGGCCTTTGTCCTTTAAATCCTGCAGGTCTTTTAAAGTCAGAGCCTTGTCGGCAGTAAACGCTGCCACCCTTGTTCTCTTAAGAGAAGTCATGCATGCCGGTTCCCCTGCTTTGGCGGCTATATCTTCGCACAGGCTTCTGATGTAGGTGCCTTTACCGCATCTTACCCGAATGGTAACTTTGGGATAATCGATATTTAAAATTTCTATTTCATGAATGTCTACGAATACAGGCTTTCTGGTCACTTCTTTGCCGGTGCGGGCAAGGTCGTATAAACGTTTTCCGTCCACCTTTTTGGCAGAGTACATGGGCGGTAACTGCTCGTATCCTCCCACAAAAGAAAGAATCGCCTCTCTAAGCTTATCTTCCGACACAACGGGCTCTCTCTCCTCAAGAACCGTTCCCCAGATATCGAGAGTATCCGTTTTTTTGCCCAACACAAATTCAGCCACATACTCCTTGGTCTTGTCGGTCAGCATATCGCAGAGCCTGGTGGCGTTTCCGAGGCAAATCGGAAGAACACCCTCGGCCTGAGGGTCAAGGGTGCCTGTGTGTCCAACTTTTTTCTGTCCGGCTATGCCTCTCATGAGTGCGCACACGTCAAAAGAAGTAAAGCCCCGTTCTTTGTAAACATTAATAATTCCGTTAAGCATATATTAAATTTGTTCCTCAATGCATTTAAGGATTGATGAAAGAGCCGTATCCACATCCATGGAAACCGTGCAGCCTGCAGCTCTTACGTGGCCGCCGCCTTTGAAGGTTTCGCAGACCTTGGCTACATTGACGTAGCTTCTGGAGCGAAGGCTTACCTTCTGCTCGCCGGTGGGCAGTTCGTACATAAACATGCCCACTTCAACGCCCTTAATAAGGCGAAGCTGGTTGACGATACCGTCAAGGTCGTGAGACTTGGCGCCGAAGGCCTCCATGGTTTCTTTGGTCACGTTACCAAAGGCAACCTTGCCATCACAGAAAAGCTTGCACTCCGACAAAACCTGAGCTGCAATCTGAGTCTGCATATAAGTCTTCTCGTAGAAGGTTTCGTCAATAAGTCTCGGAAAGTCAAATCCAAACTCCAAAAGGTCCGCAACGATTCGTACGGTCTTGGGTGAAGTATTGGAATACTGCATCACACCGGTATCATGAATAATGCCGATGTATAAAGCCATGGCAATGTCACGGTCCACGTATTCTTTGTCAAGAAGGTCGTAGACCAGCTCGCTGGCGCTGGATGCTTTGGGTACTATGTAGTTGTAATCGCCGCAGCCGGGATTGGATACATGATGGTCGATGTTAATGGTAGTGCGGGCGCTGTCAAACAATCTCTCCGCTTCCCCAAGCCTTGTCTTGTCACAGTCAAGGCAAAAGAAAATGTCGAAATCCTCGTGGCAGTCTTTTGCATCTTCTATCTCATCAATGTCCTTAATGCAGGAAAAAATGTCTGCGGGCTCTTCCAAAAAAACATGAACCGATGCGTCGGGTTTTGTTTTTTTGATGTACAAAAACAGACCCATAACGGAGCCTATACAGTCTCCGTCGGGTCTGATATGACCACTTATGCCGATGGTCTTTGCGTTTTCAAGTTCCTTACTCAGATTCACCATTTGTTTTATTTACATCCTCTATAAGTTTAGACATGTTAACGCCATACTCTATGGAATTATCCATAATAAAGGTTATTGCGGGAGTATTGCGAAGGTTGATGCGCTTGGCAAGCTGGCTTCTTATGAATCCTTCCGCGCTCTTTAAGCCCTGGTAGGTTGATTTTCTGGCTTCCTCGTCGCCGAGAACGCTTATGTACGCCTTACAGGTCTTTAAGTCCGGAGCCACCTCCACAGCCACCACACTGGTGAGGGGGCTGATGCGGGGGTCCTTTATTTCGCCGCGAACAATGTTGGCAAGTTCTCTGTAAACTTCCTCATTGATGCGGATGTTCTTTATACTGTTCTTTCTCATAATGTCACACTTTTCTATCTGGGAACTTCAACCATAACGTAAGCTTCTACGGTATCAAGCTCTTCGAATTTGTCAAAGCCTTCAAATACAAGACCGCACTCGAAGCCTGCCTTAACTTCCTTGACGTCGTCCTTGAATCTCTTAAGGGATGCAAGAGCGCCTTCGAAGATAATGTCGTCGCCTCTCTTGACACGAACCTTGCAGTTCTTCTGGAACATACCGTCAAGTACGTAGGAACCTGCGATGTTACCGATTGCGGAAGCCTTGAATATCTGACGAATCTCGGCATGACCGATGATTTTCTCCTCAAATACAGGGTCGAGCATACCCTTCATGGCATTCTCCACATCCTCGATAGCCTGGTAGATTACCTTGTAAAGTCTTATGTCTACGCCTTCTCTGTCGGCTGTAGCCTTGGCCATGGGATCGGCCTTTACATTGAAGCCGATGATGATAGCGTCGGATGCACCTGCCAAAGAAACGTCGGATTCATTGATAGCACCTACGCCGCCGTGGATACATTTAACCACAACTTCGTCGTTACTAAGCTTCATAAGCGACTGCTTAACGGCTTCAACAGAACCCTGTACGTCAGCCTTAACGATGATGTTAAGTTCCTTGAGATTGCCTTCGGAAATCTTGGTAAAGAGGTCGTCAAGAGACATTCTGGACTTAATCTCTTCAAGTTTCTTTTCCTTGTTCTGAGCGATGAAGGTCTCAGCGTAGGACTTGGCTGTCTTGTCGGAATCGTGGGCGATAAATACTTCGCCTGCATTGGGCACGTCGTTAAGTCCCAGAATCTCAACGGGAATGGAAGGACCTGCTGTCTTAACGTTCTTACCCTTGTCGTTAATCATGGCACGTACTTTACCGTGGCATGCACCTGCGGATACAAAGTCGCCAACCTTAAGGGTACCCTTCTGCACGAGTACGGTGGCAACGGGTCCACGTCCCTTATCAAGCTCGGCCTCGATAACAAGACCTCTTGCTTTACGCTTGGGATTGGCCTTTAATTCAAGCACATCTGCGGTGAGAAGGATGGTCTCAAGGAGATCGTCGATACCGTCTCCGCGCTTGGCCGAAATGTTAACAAATTCAGTGGTTCCGCCCCAATCGGTGGGAATAAGCTCGTACTCGGTGAGTTCCTGCTTAACCTTGTCGGGATTGGCTGCGGGCTTATCAATCTTATTAACCGCTACGATTATTTCTACGCCTGCGGCTTTGGCATGGTTGATAGCTTCAACCGTCTGAGGCATTACACCGTCGTCTGCGGCTACTACCAATACTGCGATATCTGTAGAATTGGCACCACGCATACGCATAGCGGTAAATGCTTCGTGACCGGGTGTGTCAAGGAAGGTAATGTCTCTGTCCTTAACGTGTACTGTATAAGCACCGATGGCCTGGGTAATACCGCCGGCTTCTTTGTCGGTTACTCTTGTCTTTCTGATGGCATCAAGAAGGGATGTCTTACCATGGTCAACGTGACCCATTACGCAGACAACCGGAGGTCTTTCCACAAGATCCTTCTCATCTTCCGCATCCTCTTTAAGAAGTTCTTCGATAACATCAACCTTGACTTCTTTTTCACAGATGATTTCGTAATCGATGGCGATGTTCTCCGCTTCTTCAAAAGAAATCTCCTGGTTGACGGTAACAATCTTACCTTCAAGGAAAAGCTTCTTAACGATGGCTGCGGGCTGAATCTTCATCTTGTCGGCAAGGTCCTTGATGGTGATGGTGTCGGGAAGGGTAATAACCTTGATTACTTCTTCCTCAACTACGGGCTTAGCTTCGGGCTTAATGAATTTACCCTTCTTTCTCTTTACTTCTAAGCTCTCTTCATCCTCAACGGTAATGTATTTCTGCTTGCCTCTGGTATCGTCCTTCTGATTGCGGCGATTCTGCTGTTTGCCGCCGTCTCTGGTAGGGTCGAAGTTCTTGTTGTTCTTACTCTTATTGTCTCTTCTGTCGCCTGAAGGCTTGCCGGGCATAGCGGGTGCCGCAGCAAAAGAAGAACCTGCGCCGGGACGTGAAGTACGGTCGCCCTGAGGACGATTGCCGTCTCTGTTAAATGCGGGACGCTGTCCGTCCTTGTTAAATCCGGGTCTGTCGCCCTGACGGGGAGGTCTCTGGCCGTCTCTTCCCTGGGGAGCGGAACGGTCGCCTCTCTCACGTCTGTCGCCCTGGGGACGGTTACCGTCTCTGTTAAATCCGGGACGCTGTCCGTCTCTCTGGGGTCTGTCCTGACGGGGCTGAGTATTGTCTCTTCTTAAGTATTCTTTCTTGGGAGCCTCTTCCACTACTATGGATACGTTCTTCTGAGGTTCGGGCTTAACTGCGGGTGCAGTCTCCTTAACTACCTCTTCTACGGGCTCCTCTACCTTGTCCGGAATCTTTCTTGCGATAGCTTCGGGACGGGGCTTAATAAGGTGATTGCTGTATGCGTTACCTGAAATGGTGCCGCGTCTTTCACCTGTAGGTCTCTGACCGTTACCCTGCTGAGGGCGATTGCCGCCCTGGCCCTGTGGTCTTCCGCCGTTACCCTGCTGGGGACGGTTGCCGCTCTGGGACTGGCCGGGCATTTTGGAATTGTGAGGGTTATTTACAAAGATAATTTTCTTTTTCTTGACGGGTGCCTGAGCATCACCTGCAGGAGCTGCTGCGGGCTTGGCTTCTGCCGCGGGAGCCGCTTTGGCAGGTTCAGCCTTGGCGGGAGCCTCTTTTGCGGGCTCGGCCTTTTGTGCCGCCTTCTTAGAAAACTTGTTTCTGACGGATGCAACCGCATCATCATCGATGGTGCTTTGAGCCGCCTTAACCTCTATTCCCTTTTCATGTAAAAAAGCTATGACGTCCTTGCTCTGAACATCTAACTCCTTTGCTAATTCATGTACTTTCATTCTTTAACCACTCACCTTTCCTGCTTGCTGCACTCATTTAGAAGTTTTTCCAAAGATTGTGCAAATCCTTCGTCACAAACCGTTACAGAGGTTCGTTCTTCTTTGCCTATCGCACGCCCAAGATTGTCCTTATCGGAGTACTCGTAACATGGTACTTTGTAAAAAGAACACATGTTGAAAACGTCTTTTTTACTGTTGTCGGAAGCGTCACCCGCAACCAGTACCAGCCGGGCTTTACCGCCCTTTACGGCTTCGTCGGTCTGGAAAGAGCCGCTTTTAATTCTGCCTGCCTTTTGTGCGATTGACAAAAGGGATAAAACTTTGTCTTTAATCACTAAATTCCTTTCACCTCAGGTAATCAGTCACATATTTCTTCTTTGAGACGATTTATGACTTCTTCGGAAATACTCGTCTTGAAGGCGCGTTCAAGCCCTTTGTTCTTAAATGCCTTCAAAAGACATTCGGGATTTTTGCAAAGGTAAGCACCTCTTCCGTTCATCTTTCCTTTAAAATCAAGGGTAATGTCGCCTTCGGGAGTGCGTACCACGCGCATCATATCGCGCTTGTCGCCTTTTTCACCACATCCTACGCACTGCCGTAATGCAACCTTTTTATCCATAGATTAAATGTCCTCTTCTTCTTCAGCGGGAGCGTCTTCGTATTCGCCCTCTTCATACTCGTCGTATTCGTCGTATTCTTCATCGTCAAGGTAGTCCTCAAGACGGAAGCCGTATGCATCCTTGGCCTGAGTCTCTGACTTGATGTCGATCTTGTAGCCTGTAAGTCTTGCTGCAAGGCGGGCGTTCTGACCTTCCTTACCGATTGCAAGAGAAAGCTGATAGTCGGGAACTACGACCTTGGCTGTTCTTTCGTCGGGATCTGCAAATACGTTAACGATCTTGGCGGGAGAAAGAGCGTTCTGAATAAGGTTACCGGGGTTCTCGTCCCAGTTGATAACGTCAATCTTTTCGCCTCTTAACTCTTCAACGATGGCGTTAACTCTTGCACCGTTCATACCTACGCAGGCGCCTACGGCGTCAACGTTGGGGTTATTGGACCAAACCGCAATCTTGGTACGGGAACCTGCTTCACGGGCAATGCTCTTAATCTCTACGGTACCGTCCTGAATCTCGGCTACTTCCGATTCAAAGAGTCTCTTAACGAGTTCGGGATGGGTACGGCTTACAAGGATACGGGGTCCTTTGTTGGTATTCTTAACTTCTACAATGTATACCTTAACACGCTCGGTGGGACGAAGGTTCTCGCCCTTAACCTGCTCGCTTTCGGCAAGAATGGCATCTGCCTTACCAAGGTCGATGCTGATGTTGTTGCCGATGTATCTCTGAACGATACCGGTTACGATATCGTGTTCTTTCTCATAATAAATGTTGTATACGACGCTTCTTTCCTCTTCACGAATCTTCTGGGTGATTACGTTACGGGCGTTCTGAGCGGCGATACGGCCGAATTCCTTGGACTTGATGTCAACCTTAACGATGTCGCCAAGCTTATATTTGGCTTTAATCTTTCTGGCGTCCTCAAGAGAAATCTGAAGTACGGGATCCTCTACTTCCTCAACTACTTCTTTTTCTGCGTATACTTCAAAATCGCAGGTCTCTTTGTTAATCTCAACCTTTACGTTGTCGGACTTGCCAAAGTGATTCTTGCAGGCTGTGATAAGAGAATTCTCAATAGCCTCGAATAATACGTCACGGCTGATCTGCTTCTCCTTTTCAAGTAAATCCAGCGCTAACATTAATTCCTTGTTCATTTTCTTTTATCCTTTCATTATAAATCAAGAGCCAGTTTAATTAATGCTATATCCTGACGGTTAAAGGAACGGTCCTCTCCGTCGATTTCAACGGTAATCTCTTTATCGTTAAAGCCTTTGAGTATACCGCTAAATTCCTTAACTTTGTCTATGGGCTTGTAGGTCTTAAGTTCAACCTCCATGCCGATGCTCTTCTCAAGATGTGAGTCCTTTTTAAGAGCTCTTCCCAGTCCGGGACTTGAAACTTCCAGATAATAAGCATCCTCAATAAAATCGTCGGCATCCAGTGCATCCGAAAACGCACGGCTTACCGCCTCGCAGTCGTTGATGGTCACCCCGCCTTCTTTGTCAATATAGGCGCGTAAGTACCATTCGCCCGCTTCGCTTACGTATTCCACGTCGTAAATCTCCACTCCGTTAGCGGCACATATGGGCTCTAACATTGCGGTGGCCTTGGCTTCATAGGTCTCTTTTTTAGACATATCTTACCTCCGGGCATAAAAAAGGTGAGCTCCTCAAAGCTCACTCTCACACTACTTATTACGGATAAAGAATAACACTCTTAAAACCATTTTTCAAGAGTTTTTTGCTTTAATTGTGACAAAAATGTAAGTTAAGACCCCTTAATTGTTATAAAAAGCCATGGAATGGCACTCCTGTCATGCTTTAGTATTTCTTTAGAATCTTTAATAGATTCTTTATCAATATTTGCATTGCCTCTTTAACTTATGGAAGTAACATGCAAATGTACCAATCGAGAATGATGCCAGTGAGGGTAAAAAATGAACGTATTAATACTTACGGGACGCTTCGGAATGGGGCATGTAAAATGTGCCGAAGCAATCAAAGAAGAAATCAAAACAAAATATCAGGACGCAAACGTAACGGTAATCGATTTCTGCGACTACTGTTTTCCCAGAGCTTCCAAGTTAATATATAAGGGCTTTGAATTATGCGTTTTCAAATTCTACGACGCATACAACAAGCTTGCCAAGTTTTCCAACCACTTAAACTGTGTGCCTTTTAAGCGTGTGATCTACAACCACATGGAAAAACTTATGTGCACTTACAGTCCCGATTTGGTGGTGGCGGATCTTCCCATGTGCGTACAGTACTTCTCTTCTTTTAAAAAGAAGCATCACGTGAAGATTCCTTTCTATGTATATATTACCGATATCACCATCCACAAGGACTGGATATCCAAACACGTGGACAAATATTTCGTAGGCGACAGAATCTGCAAGCGAGAGCTTATAGACAACGGTATCAGACCCGAGAACATTCATGTATGCGGCATTCCCGTATCGGCTTCTTTTAACAATCACACGGAACCCGTGAAAAAAGAAGCATACGTTCTCATTATGGGTGGCGGTCTCGGTCTTATTCCCTGTCAGGAAAAGATACTTACCGCATTAAACAATGAGCCCGGAGTAAACGCCACCATCATCTGCGGCAAGAACGAAGAATTAAGAAACGAAATCATCGCAAAATACAAAAACATCAACGCTATCGGCTTCACCGACAGAGTCAGCGATTATCTCAAAGAATCCGACGTAATCATCACCAAGCCCGGCGGAATCACCACTTTTGAAGCCATTAAGGCCCGCACTCCTCTCTACGTCATCGAGCCCACCCTCGAGCAGGAGCTCGGTAACTCACGTTTCATCAAAAGAAAGGGCCTCGGCGTAGTGATTTCAAACAGAGACGATTTCTCTGCGGCAGACCTTATCGAATTTATACATAACACAGAAAGAATCAACAAAATCAAAGAAAACATGCGGGTGCTTTCCGAAGGTTTCGAAAGTTCCAACCCCATAGATTATATTGAGGCAGCATAATTATGAAGAAACTATTTTTAACCTTTGACGACGGCCCCAGCGCCGAATATACCGAAACACTCTTAAATCTTTTGGACGAACTTAACATCAAGGCCACCTTCTTTGTGGTAGGTGAATTTGCCAAAGAAAATCCCGATATCATCAGGGAAGAAATCAGACGCGGCCACGAGGTATGCCTTCATGCCAACCGCCACATCAGTTCCTGGCTTATGACCCGCAAAACCTTTACCGAGGATATGGACGAGGCTTTGAAGACCCTTGAGGCTCTCGGAGTGAAGCCCCACTACTATCGTCCCCCGTGGGGCATGACCAGACGCTTCTCCCGCTATGAGGCAGGCAAAAGAAGGATGCATCTCATCAAATGGGACGTTATGGCCGAGGACTGGCGCGCCAGCACCACTTCCTCAACTATCTGCAAGAAGATTCTGGACCGTGTTTTCCCCGGCGCCGTAATATGTCTTCACGACGGCCGCGGCAGAAACTGCGCTCCTTCCCGCACAATTGAGGCTTTAAAGAGCGCTCTCCCCATATTAAAAGAAAGAGGATATGTATTTGAAACCCTGTAACAAGAAATCTGTCTACATAGGCGTGGCCCTTATGGTGTCTCTCGCCGCCCTGACAATTTATATAATATCCAAAGAATTCGGTCTTGATTCCGTCATGTCGATTCTTACAAGCATCAACCCCTGGTTCTTAGTTCCTGCGGTTATTTGTATGCTTATGTTTTCTTTGGGCGAAGCCTTAAACATAAGAATCGGCTTAAATCTCACGGGTTATAAAACAAGCCTTTTTAATTCCCTTAAATACGCTTATACAGGCTTCTTTTTCAGTTCAATAACCCCTTCCGCTTCCGGCGGACAGCCCGCTCAGATTTATGCGATGCACAGAGACAACATTAAGGTCTCTCATGCTTCTTTCTCCCTTTTGCTTGAGTTAATCGGCTATGAAGTGGCATCCATCACCATCGCATTTATGGGACTTATAGTCTCTTTGGTATCCCCCCTGAATCTTTTTGAGGGTATCAGCATCGGCTGGGTGCTTGTGGTGGGATTTTTGATTAACTTTTTGCTCCTTACCGGCCTTTTGCTTATTATGTTTTCCAAAAAAGCCGTTAAGGTAATCGCCGGAGTGATTATTAAGATTGTTTCTATATTTTCAAAAAAGCCCGGCACCAAGGCCAAGCTTTTAAAAACTTTTGCTGAATACAGAGTAAGCGCAAACCGTTTAAAAGCAAACAAGGGTGTACTGGTTAAGATAATTCTTATTTCCCTTGTACAGTTTGCGGCTTACCATTCCATCACTTACTTTTGCTACCGTTCCTTTGGCTTAAGCGAAAGAAACCTTTTTGAAATGATGACCCTTCAGGGACTGTTGTTTACATCCGTCTCCTGCATTCCTCTTCCCGGAAGCTCCGGGGCAATGGAGGGTGGCTTCGGTCTGCTCTTTAAGAAGGTATTCTCGGAAGGAATGATCGGAAGTGCCATCGTACTGTGCAGACTTGTAAGTTTTGCATTGCCCCTTGTACTCTCGGGTCTCTTCATCATTGTTACGGGAAGAGCATCGAAAAACTATAGGAGAATTGAAGAAAGTTCCGTTACTAAAGCGGATTCTGAAAAAGCAGCTTAATTGCTGAGGGTTTCTCCTTCGAAATCCATCGGGGGTTCTCCTCCGAAATTACCATTGTCGTCTCCCGGGAAATTCCCGCCAAATCCTTCGGGTGTTTCCCTGCTAAAGCCTTCGGGTGGTTCTCCCTGAGAACCCTCGGGGGCTTCCCTTTTGTCAAAATCTTCGGAGGGGCGTTCGCCGTTAAATCCGCCTTTATTACCGCCGGGGCCGAAACCGCCCTTTCCTCCGAAGCCGCCAAAGCCCTGATTAGTGCTCTCTCCCGCGGTAACGGATACGGACTTGTCTCCGAGTTTCAGTGTATATTCTTTGCCGTTTTCAAGGGCATCGCTTGTAATCAGTATTGAATTGGCATCCTTAATTATCTCGGTACTGCAGATAAGTGTATCTCCGTCGTACAAAGAAACCGTCGTGCCGGCCTTAACTGTCTCGGTGACGATGTAGTCTATAACTTTATTTCCCGATTCTTTTGAAATTGACTGGTACATTCCCGACATTCCCGAGGAAATCAATGTTCCGCCGTCAGCTGTAAATGTACCGTCATAGTCCATAGCCGCGTTTCCGTCGTTGGTGGCGCCGCTTACGTATACGAAGCCTCCGTTAAGCACGATATTGCCGTTTGAATCAACACCGTCGCCTGCGGAATTAACGGTTACGGTTCCGCCGTTAAACGTAATAACAGGTGTTATCTCATCCGATGTTGCATTGATTCCGTCATCTTTGGCATTAACAACAACGATACCGTTGTTAACCGTAATACTCTCGGCTTCCATTCCTTCGTTGGAATCCTTAATGTTGATGGTGCCGCCGTTTATCTCAAGTGAATCTCCCGCGTGGAGACCGTCCTTAACGGCTGTAACCTCGATAATGGCGCCGTTTATGTAAAGGTTGTCTTTTGAAACTATGCCGTGTTTGGCATTTCCGTTTACTGTGAGGGTTCCTTCGCCTTCTATGGTGAGGTCGTTCTTGGAGTAAAGTGCCCCTGTGGGTGCGCTGTCGGATGTGTCGGCATATTCTTTTGCATCCGTGAGGGTATTGGTTGTACCGGCTGCGACACTTATTATGAGGCTGTTACACTTTACCGCACTGATGGCAGGTCCGTCCTCGGAAGTCACGGTTGCTCCGTTAAGTATGAGTATCACGTCGGCTTCTTTGTCCGCGTCTATGGTAACCGTATGGGTATATTCTCCCTCCAGAATATATGTACCGGCCTTGGTGATGGTTTCGCCGTCGTTAACCTTGGTGGCTTTCTCTGCCATGTCTGCCGTAACTGTTTTTGTAACGGTAACCGTTTTGTCGGAGTTGCCGGTTACGGTAACCGTTCCGTTTGAATTGTCGTCGGTTATTGAAATTGAAACCGATTCCGCATCATTCTTATATGAGCATCCCGATGCCAGCACCAATGCTGCCGCCAGCATGAGACTTAAGGTTTTCTTTTTCATCATAGGCACCTCCTATAACTCTTCGGCTCCCGCCGATACTTTTGCACATACTATGGGAAGATTTCCGTTTCTGACTCTTACCGCGTCGATAAAGTCTTTCTCGGTATTATCATTTTTAAATTTCACAAGGTAAGACACCTCAAACATGGAACCCAGGTTGGTGGTCTTAACCTTCTCCAAAATTACTTCGCTTAAATACTCCGAGAAAAGGTCGTCAAAAAGACCGCTGTAATTTAAATTTTCGGGAATGGTTATCTTTAAGTGCTTGTCCGCCGCTTTGCTCTCTCCGAAGCCGATCTTGGAAAGAATAATAAACAAAATCGCCACAACGGCCGTAACAATAACCGCAAATCCAATATAGCCCATGCCTGTTGCCAGCCCCACAGTCATGGCAAAGAAAACGGCTCCGATTTCTCTTGCGCTTCCCGCCACGCTTCTGAACCTGATAAGGCTGAAGGCTCCCATAATGGCTACTCCCGTTCCCAGGTTTCCGTTTACCATCATGATAACCGCCTGTACTAAAACCGGCAGAGCCGCAAGGGTAATTACAAAGCTTTTTGAATGCTTCTCGCTGCAATAAATATAGCAAAGTGCTATTACAAGCCCTATCACCAAAGAAACCGCGGTGCAGGCCGCCATTTGTCCGTAACTAAGAGTAGTTGTAGTTGAATTTTCCAGTATACTTGTGAGCATGTGTTTTTTCCTCCTTAATCTCAGAAACTCCCCGCATACCCTGTTTCGAATAAATCGTCATCGCTTCCCCGTATTTTGAGAAAGAATGGGGATATATCTTAAGTTCATTTAACGCTGCCGTAAGCCAGAGCGGCATGGTTCCCGGTACCTTTATCTCCATCAGGTACCGGTTTTTGTCAATCACCGGCTTCTCTTCTTTTTCCGTCTGCAGATTGGTCTTGTCAAAAGAAGTTCTTATGTTACTGTCAAAAGTAATCCTCAATTCCTTGTCTTCTTTTCCGAACATCGCCACTCTTTCACAGGCTATCAGTGTGCCAGTGGACGGACGGTTAAGTTTTATAAAGTAGTCGATTTCCCTTAGTATCTGTGAATCGTAATCCTTGGGGTAAATTCCCTTCTCAAGATAGTCCGCCGCAACTTTTATGGGCAGCGCCACTCTTCTTTTGTATACGATTCCGTCGTATTTTTTCTTTAATTCCAGATACACCGTGGAAGTGTCCTTAATGCTTCCGTAGGCTCTTAACCTCAGTTTTTCTTTGTACGCCGGCTTCTCCATGGAAGTTCTTATTACATCGTAATGTTTGGTGTCGTAATAGATGCTTGATATAGTGTTAAGCCCGTATTCATCAACCTGCATGTAAGGCTCAAGTTTAATGTTCAAAGCATCATACTGTTCTTTAGTCAGTAAGTATTTGATTTCCACCCGTTCAAAAATGTTTCCTGCCATGTGGTTTCTCCTTTGTATGGCTTTAGATTACAGGGTAAATGTGTTCAAATTGTGTACGGGAAAAGTAAAAAATGTGAAGTTTGCCTAGTTCCCCAAAACCGACAAAGGGCTTAAAACATACTTCCCGGACACGTTCGCACTCTGTTCTTTGTCGTAACGGACACGTAAGCGGCTTGAGGGACACCCGCTAAGTGCCGACGAGTCGAAAAGGTCCGCAAAGTATGTTTTAAGCCCTTTGTCTCCCTGACTAAATACAATGATAACCAACAAAAAAGGATGCATTTCTGCATCCTCATATAAACTGTATTAAGTTATCTTCCTACGCGGTTTAAATATTTGTCCCAGGTGACGATGACGCTTGAGGCTTCAAGTTTTAAGAGGTAGCTGTTGCCCTGGGTGCCGTCTTCTTCGGACATTTCTATTTCTATGATGTAGCCGCCGTCAACAGCCTCCAAAGAAGGAAGGTAATTGCCGGGGAATGTCTTAAAGAGGGATTCCCACACAAGGGGGCTTTCGGCTTCGTCCGGAACGGTCTTTAACAGCTGTCCGTCGGCGTCGTAATACTTAAAGCCGGTTTTGATAACATCTGTTATGCGACCGTCGACAAGCTTGATGACGGCAGGTCCGGCGTAGCTTTCTGTAAAGTTGGAATTCTGTGAATTGTTCTCTTTTACTATGAGGGCTTCAACCTCAAATAAAAGGCCGTCTTCTGCCCATTCCATGCCCGTAAGGACACAGTCTTCATAGGAGAACTTATGGATTTCGTCAATACTTTTAAACATAAATACTGTTAGGCTGACGCAGATGTAAGTCTTCTGATCTTAAGATAAATCTTCTCAATCTCTGTGCGGGGGAACTTCGGAAAGCATTTAAGTATAGCTTCCAAATCCATACCGCATCTGCAAAGTGACTCAACCGCTCTGACGTCCTGTTCTTTCATTATGAATCGCCCCTCCGAATATTAAGTTATCCCTTTTCCCCAAAAGAAATACTACAACTTGTATCTTCAGTATAGCACAGCCACTAAATAAATGGGTTAAAAAATCTGCCATTATTTTTAAAATTTAAAAAGACCGCAACTATTACAAGGAAAGCACAAAAAATCATAGCCGCAATATCAGTCCACTTAAAGGGTCTGCCCATGTACCAGGTACGCTTTTTGTTTTTGCCAAAAGAACGCAGTTCCATGGCATTTGAGACTATCTCTACCCTGTCCATACTGGAGAGAATCAGCGGAATCAAAATAGATGCAGCACTCTTTATTCTTTTCATAAGAGGTGCTTTTTTGCTCATTTCGATGCCGCGGGCCTGCTGAGCCTTGGATATTTCGTCGTATTCTTTTTGCACATCCGGAATGTATCTTAAGGCAAGAGCCACGGAATAAGCCACAGTATATTTCACACCCAGTTTATTGAGGGAAGCCGCAAATTCGCTGGGATTGGTGGTGCTGACAAACAAAATAACCGACGGTATGGATGCCAGATACTTAAGGAAATAATTCAAGTGATAAAAAAGCTGCTCCGCCGTGGGCGCGTACTTGCCGGAAAGCCCGAACAGATAGGTACAGGTTCCGTATATTTCGGTGCCGTGTTGGGGCGAAAAAACATACACCAAAACATTGTTGATGAGCACGAATACGGCGGTAAATCCAAGCATAAAGGATACTTCTTTTAACTTAATCTTCGATACCGCAAACAGCACAAAGCTTAACACCGCCATGACACACAGATATCTGGTGTCGTAGGTATACATTGCCGCAAAGTTCCACAGAAGCAGGCACACAAATTTGGTGGCTCCCGTCAGTCTGTGAACCGGAGATTCCTTGTCTATATAGTTAAAGAGGTTGTTCACTGTCTTACCACCTCTCTTTCATAGGCAATAAATCTTCTCACGAAGTCTGTGCCGTCGGGAATGCCCGCCTTTTTGCACAGTTCATAAAGAGAGGTTTCCTTGAGGCTTGCCCGTTCAATAATACCGGAGTCCGTAAGAATGGCCGCGGAGTCTGCATCCTTAATGATTCTGCCCTCGGAAAAAGCAACCGCCCTGTCCGCATATTCAAGCATCAGATGCATATCATGGGTAATCATGATGACGGTTATGCCCCGCTTGTTAAGTTCCGTGAGAAACTCCATAATCTCCGTATAATGGCGGTAGTCCTGACCGGCTGTAGGCTCGTCAAGAATAATAACCTTGGGTTCCAGCACCATAATGGCTGCTATGGTCACACGCTTTTTCTGACCGTAACTGAGGGCCGATACCGGCCAGTTTCTGAAGGGCCAGAGGCCGCAGATTTTAAGAGTATCTTCCACACGGGTCTTAATGTCTTCCTCGGACACGCCTCTTGAGCGAAGTCCCAGGGCCACCTCATCAAAAATCATTATCTTGGAAATCATCTGATTGGGGTTCTGCATCACATAGCCGATTCGGTCGGCGCGCTCCTTAATGGAGAAGCCTTTAAAGTCTCCGCCTTCAAAGAAAATCTCCCCGTCATCTTCATGCTCAAATCCGCACAAAACCTTGGAGAATGTGGACTTGCCGGCGCCGTTGGTGCCCACTATGGCAAGCATCTCTCCCGATTTAATCTTTATAGAAATATCGTTAAGAGCTTTTCTCGTGCCGTCATAGGAAAAAGAAAGATGCCTCACATCCAGTATATCTTCCGCCTCCGCAGGCTTTCTGTCTGCAGGCGCATGCTCGTACCAATCACGAAGTTTGCCGGCTTCGGCTTCACCGATTACCACTGTATCGATACTGCCGGGTCTCAGCGACGGGGTTACCTCGATGCCTGCATATTTCATGGCGGAAAGATACAAGGGCTCACGTACACCCTTCTCTATAAGAGCATTGGTGCTTAAGAGTTCGTCGGGCGTAGCATCGGCCACGATACGGCCTTTGTCCATGAGTATCATTCTGTCCACACTTCTGTGAAGAACGTCCTCGACTCTGTGTTCAACGATTATGACTGCAACGCCGGTTTTCTTTTGCAGTTCGTCAATAAGCTCAATGGCCTGTTTGCCTGTGGCGGGGTCGAGATTGGCAAGGGGCTCGTCAAAGATTAGAAGCTCCACATCATCCACCAATACGCCGCCGAGGGAAACCCTCTGTTTCTGACCTCCGGAAAGTTCCGTGGGAGCGTGCCCCATAAACTCATCTATATTCACAAGTTTGGCCACGTCCATGACCCTGTCATGAAGCTCGGGCTCACCCACGCAGTCGTTTTCAAGGGCAAAAGCAATATCTTCCGCAACGGTAAGTCCCACGAACTGAGCATCGGAATCCTGCAAAACGGTGCCCACATGTTTGGAGATTTCAAAAAGGCTCATATCTCTGGTCTCACGTCCAAACAAAGAAAGCGACCCTGTTATCTTTCCCTTGTAGGAGAAAGGAACAAGCCCGTTTATACAGTGTACAAGTGTGGATTTACCGCATCCGGAAGGTCCTGCTATAAGCACCTTCTCACCTTTTTTAACCGAAAAGTTAATATCGTAAAGAGTGGGTGAGGTCTGCGCATCATATTTAAAGCCGAAATTTTCAAATTTCAGTATGGTGTCCAAAAGAAAGGATCTCCTTTAAAAATGCGGCGGGGGTAAACCCGCCGCAGGATGTATTACTGCTCTTCTTTTAAGCTGTCTTTCTTGGGTCTTGCGGCTGCGTATGCAACACACAGTAAGGTTCCCACAACGGCGGTGGCAAGGATATTGATGCCGGCGCTTGTAAGACCCTGAATAAATACCTTATTGGCAGGCTCTTTGTAGAAAAGAATATCAAGTGCGGGTGCAACGCCTACCCATGAAATAAGATGTGCGACAATCTGGGAAACATTGAAAATAATGATTTCTTTTAACGCAAACTCGCCGTTGTCTATATCAATCTTCATAGTGGCAAGGCCCATGATGCATCCAAAAATTGAGGATGCGATAACCCAGCTCCACCAGACACCCCAGCCAAAGCTAAAGTCGATAAAGAAGTGTCCGATGATTCCCGCAAGGAATCCGGCAATGGGACCAAACACAGCGGCAATAAAAGCAAGTACGCCGTACTGTATTGAAATGTTCGTATCCGGAATACCGCTGGGAATGGATACAAAACGTCCCAGTACAAAGAACAATGCTGCGCCGATGCCGATGGCAACGACAGTCTTAACAGAAAACCGTTTCATAATATTCTCCTTTGAAAATCTGTATATGTGTATACAAATTCCACACACAAATATATTTTATCACACTATTAAATCAAAAAAAATACAAATAAAAAAACTCCCGAAAAAACTTCGGGAGTCCGCAGCTGATAGGGGAATCGAACCCCTGTTTCCGCCGTGAGAGGGCGGCGTCTTAACCGCTTGACCAATCAGCCATGTTACAAGTGCTCTCGCGAGCACTTGTATATATTATCGTATGTTAAGAGAAATTGCAAGTACTTTTTTAAAGTTTAAGCAGAAACAATTTCAACATATGCTTTTACGGTCTTTTTGTACACAAAAAGGTAAAAAACAGCAAAGGCTGCAAAGCATATAATGTACGACAAAGTAAATACCAGAATATCGGATAAGCCTAAGATAATCAAAAGCTTGTGTACCAAAGGTGCCGAGAAAGCAAGGTGAACCGCCGCCATGAACAAGGGTGAAAAGAAAGTGATAAGGGTCTGGGAATTGATGCCCTTCTTGATTTCTTTTTTGGTCATGCCCACGCTTCTCATGGTCTTGTAGGCTCCGGCATCTTCATAGCCTTCGGTAAGCTGCTTAAAGTATATGATGAATGCGCACGCACCCATAAATACTATGCTTAAGAATATTCCCAAAAGTAAGAGGCTTGCATACATATCGGTGGTTTCAAGTCTTTCTTCTGCCTTGGATCTGATGTATACATCATGAATACGCTCTTCCAACGCATGTGCTCTGGATATGTCATCATCCTGGTCCTTGCGGGTATCAAAGCCCCATGTGGCGTATAAATGTTTCTGAGCGTTTTCACTTGCCGCATACCTGTCCAGCTTATCAATATCCTTAACCACGATTCTGTAGCTGTTTACAACGTCCGTACCGAAGTTAAATCCTTCTTCTTTGCCCTTAACCTTATACTCAAGACCGCTTAATATCAGCACATCCTTTTTAAAATTCGAAGTGGCGGACAGAAAAAACACTTCGTCATCTTCCAAAGAAAGATTACTGCCGGTGTTTTTATTGTAATCGGCAAGAGACTGTACTTCAACCATCATATAGTTGGCCACGTCCCCGGGCAGGATGTTCTGGTCTTCTTTCATAAAGTCGGCACCGTTTTCGTTTTTAAGAGCAACAAAATTCTCATAACGCTCGAAGTGCACATCCTCAGGTTTTATATAATCAAACACTTCAAGAATGTCCTTATTAAGCATATCGGGGCTTAAACTCTTCCACTCTTCGTAGTTACTGATTCCGACGGAGTTTATATTGATATCGTAGGGATACATCTTATCAATGGACGAATTCAGGCCAAAGAACAAAGAACCCGTGGAGCCAAGCATTACCATAACCATGGTAGCGAGAATACATATGGTGGCAAGTCCCGCACCGTTTCTCTTCATACGGTAAATCATACCTGATACGGGCACGAAATGTCTGGGATCGTAGTAGTACTTTTTATTTTTCTTAAGGAGCTTACAGATGAAAACACTGCCTGCCTGGAAAAGCAAATACGTACCGACAATAACCATGAGTACAGCGGTAAAGAAAATGTTTAAAGATGAAAGGGGGTCTTCAATGGTAACCGCCATATAATAAGCCCCTCCCAAAAGTCCGATGCCACCGAGGGCAAACAAAATGTTGGTCTTTGGCTCCTTCTCTCCCGCGTTCGTGCTTCTTAAAAGTTCGATAGGCTTATTGATGATAATCTTGCCTGCCGAGAATATAAAAAGAATCAGCATAATGGCAACGTAAAAGACAACAAGCATTATTATGGACTTAACCGAAAGATAAAAGCTGTAATCTGCCGGATAATTGCACATTTTTACAAGAATCAGTTCAAAAAGCTTTGACAAAAGAATGCCTGCCGCAAAACCGATGATAAGTCCCATGGAACCCACCATAACGGTTTCTCCGAGAAGGATTCTTACAACGTTTCTTTTGTTCATGCCTAAGATATTGTAAAGGGCGAACTCAAAGTTTCTTCTTTTGGCAAGAAACGAGTTTGTATAAAGAAGGAACAGACAGCTGAATACCACCATAACCACCTTACCGAGGGACATTACCATCCAAAGGGCCGAAGCGCCTCTCATCCTCGTAATGGCAGGAGCTTCCGTAAGATAATAAAGCACGTAGGAAATGGCTACCATTCCGGCAAGGGAAATAATGTAGGGTATGTAGAGCTTCTTATTTTTCTTAATGCCGTCTGCCGCAAGTCTTGTGAATAATCCTGCGCTCATATTACTTACCTCCCTGGGAAAGAAGGGTCAGAGTGTCGGAAATGGCCTTGTACATCTCCTCAAAGTTCTTTTCTCCCCTGTAAAGTTCATGGAACACAACACCGTCCTTAATAAAAAGAACGCGTTTCGCATGGCTTGCTGCCTTGGTGGAGTGAGTAACCATAAGAATGGTCTGACCAGTCTTGTTAATGGTCTCAAATACATCCAGAAGTTCGTCTGTTGACTTGGAATCAAGGGCACCGGTAGGCTCATCCGCAAGAAGAAGCTGAGGGTCGGTAATAAGTGCTCTTGCCACTGCCGCTCTCTGCTTCTGCCCGCCGGATACTTCGTAAGGGTATTTGTCAAGAAGTTCCGAAATACCGAGCTGTTTGGCTATGGGTGCAAGCTTCGCTTCCATTTCCTTGTGCTTCTCACCTCGCAGTACCAGGGGCAGGAAAATGTTATCTCTTATGGAAAAAGAATCTATAAGGTTAAAGTCCTGGAACACGTATCCCAGATTGTCCCGTCTGAATACCGCCATGTCGCTTTCTTTGATATCCACAACGTTTTTACCTCTTAAGAATACGGAACCGCCGGTGGGCTTGTCGAGTGCGGCAAGAATATTAAGAAGTGTGGTCTTACCGGAACCGGACTCACCCATTATAGCCACGTATTCGCCTTCCTCAACGGAAAAGAAAACGCCCTTGAGCGCATCCACTCTGTTGGTGCCGAGGCGGCTTACGTATGTTTTCTTTAAATCATCTACTTTTAAAATGTTCATTCTCAATTTACCTCCTGTTTATGTACCCATTCTACCAAGGGCACATATCCGGTTCTATCGATTCTCCTTACAATTAAAGGTTCAAATCTTACACAAACGTAAGAAATGAACCTTTATCAAGCATTTTACTCGTAAAAAGCAAGATTTCTCGGGAAGGTTAAGTACATCTTGGTACCCACGTTTTCCTGAGATTCCACTCTTATATTAATCTTTAAGTTGTCGCAGATGCTCTTGACAAGGTATAAGCCTATACCGCTTGAATGAGCCTCGCCACGGCCGTTAAAGCCGGTGTAGCCGCGCTCAAAGATGCGGGGAAGGTTGGTGGCATCAATACCGATACCCGTGTCTTCTATCACAAGAAGGCTGTCGTCTTCTTTGAAGGCCACACGGATATATCCTTCCTGAGTGTATTTAAGACTGTTTGAAAGAATCTGCTCTATGACTATAAGTGCCCATTTTTTGTCCGTAAGAACATAGGCGTCTTCCACTTCCATCTTAAAGCTTAATTTCTTCTCAATAAAATCAAGTCTGAACTTTTTAACCGTAGCGGCCACAAGTTCTTTGATGTTTTCTTTGCGAATTACGTAGTCGGTGTGCTCGGACTGAAGGCGCAGATAGGACATTACCATGTCAACATAGCCTTCAATGGCCTGAAGATTCCTGAGCAGATTACGTGAATCGTCTGAGTCCATGGCCTGAAGGTTTAATCGCATGGATGCAATGGGAGTCTTAATCTGATGAACCCAGGTGGAATAATAGTCCGTGGTGTCACGCATCTTTTTTTCGTAGGAAGTAATCACTTCCGAAAGCTCATTGATTACGTTATTGATAATGATGGTATAGTCTTCTTCCATCCGGGATACAGGCACCGGAAGCTGCTCGGCTACGCTTACCGCCGGGAGTTTGGCCACATCCGCAAGTTTTTTGTGCCGGGCACGTTTGCGGGCACTTTCTATTATCAAAAGAACAATTACATATGCCAGGCTGAAAACAGCGGGATAGATAACAGCCTTGAGCGGAAGTCCGTAGAGATAAAAAATGACTCCGAAGATTATCATTACCCCAAGATATGTTAAAATGCCGAATCTGTGATTCAAAATCCAACGTGAAAATCTGCTCATCCTTAAGTCTCCACTATATAGCCCACACCGAATTTTGTGGTAATAAAGCCTTCAAGGCCGGCAGCGTCAAGCTTCTTGCGAAGGCGGTTAACATTAACCGTAAGGGTATTTTCGTCCACAAAGCTGTCGGTCTCCCAAAGAGCCTCCATAAGCTTCTCTCTGCTCACTACGACGCCTTTATTTTTCAGCAATGTCAAAAGAATCTTAAACTCATTGCCGCTTAGATCAATCTTCTGTCCTTCGTATGTAAGGGAATTGTCGCCGAGGTTAAGAATAGCGCCCTTATGCTCCATTACGGGCACAGACTCACCGAAATCATAGGTGCGGCGTAAAAGTGCCTGAATCTTGGCAACAAGCACGTTGCCGTCAAAGGGCTTCGCAATAAAGTCATCGGCTCCCATGTTCATGGCCATAACTATATTCATATTCTCAGCTGTAGAACTGATAAAGATAATCGGAACCTTGGACTGGGCTCTTATCTGAGTACACCAGTAATATCCGTCGAAAGCGGGCAAAGAAATATCAAGGAGCACCAGCTGAGGATTGTACTCGGCAAACTCTCCCATTACGTTTCTGAAATCCTTAACGGGTCTTACCTCAAGATTCCACTGGGATGCAACCTTAACAATACCCTCTGCTATTCCTTCATCATCTTCTACCAATAAAATCTTGTGCATAAATTAACTCTCCTCACTTAAATGTGACTGTGCGTCACCAATATGAAACATGATATCACATTTTCATCATATCGAAAATACTGATCTGGTCCGTTTCGGGGATTGCTCCCAGTATGCCTAACTCACCCAGTTTGTCAGCAATAGTCTGTGAAACATGGGCTCTTGACTTAAAGTCATCCTTACTGGTGAAAGGTCCTACCTTGCAGGCCTCCACTATAGAATCCGCCGCGTTTTCACCAAGACCGTCTATGCTGGTAAAAGAAGGCATAATTTTGTCGCCCACAATAGAGAACAGTCTGGATTTGGCCTTAAATAGATCTATAGGTTCAAACTCAAAGCCGCGGGCGTACATCTCCTGAACGATACGCATATCTCTTATGGAGTCTTCGTCCTTGGGGGAAGGATTGTCAAGTGCCCTTAAGCGCTTAAGTTCTTCCTCAAGTCTGTCTCTTCCGAAGCACATGGTCTCATAGTTAAAGGCCTTCGCTCTTATGGAAAAGAAAGCGGCATAATAAGCCAAAGGATAATAAACCTTACAATAAGCTATACGCCATGCCATCATAACGTAAGCCGCCGCATGGGCTCTCGGGAACATGTATTTAATCTTCTGGCAGGATTCGATATACCACTCGGGAACATTGCAGGCGCGCATGTCGGCCTTCCAGCCTTCCCATTTGTCGCATTTGCCGGCCGCAACCTTACCTTTACGAACCATCTCCATAATCTTAAAGGATTCCTCGGACTCAACGCCCATGTTGATAAGGTAAGTCATAATATCGTCACGGGTACAGATGGCGGTTGAAATGGTGGCTATACCATCACGGATTAAGTCCTGAGCATTATTAAGCCAAACGTCGGTACCGTGGGAAAGTCCCGCAATACGAATTAAGTCTGAAAAATACTTGGGTTTTGCTTCCTGAACCATGCCCATGGAGAAGTCTGTACCAAACTCGGGTACACCAAGGCAGCCTATCTCTACGCCGCCGATGTCCGAAGGCTTGACTCCGAGGGCTTCCGTGGATTCAAACAGCGACATAACCTTGGGGTCGTCCAAAGGAATGGTAAGAGGGTCGATGCCCGTTAAGTCCTGAAGCATACGAATCATGGTAGGATCATCGTGTCCCAGTATATCAAGCTTAAGTAAGTTATGGTCTATGGAGTGATAGTCAAAGTGTGTGGTAATAATATCCGTTTCCGTATCGTTGGCGGGATGCTGAACGGGGGTAAAAGAATTTATATCCTCTCCCACGGGAAGCACTATGATACCGCCGGGATGCTGACCGGTACTTCTGCGTACTCCCACGCAGCCCTGAACTATACGGTCGATTTCACAGTTTCTTTTGCTGATGCCCTTCTCTTCAAAGTATTTCTTAACGTAACCGAAAGCGGTCTTGTCGGCAAGGGTCGCAATGGTACCCGCTCTGAAGGTCTGGCCCGCACCGAAAATAACTTCGGTATATTTGTGAGCCTTGGACTGGTATTCGCCCGAGAAGTTTAAGTCGATATCGGGCTCTTTGTCGCCCTTGAATCCAAGGAAGGTTTCAAAAGGAATGTCAAATCCGTCTTTTTTAAGCTTCTCGCCGCATACGGGGCAGACTCTGTCGGGCATGTCGACGCCGGCCATGCCTCTGAACTTTTTAACTTCTTCCGAGTCAAAGTCGTAGAAATGGCACTTGGAACAATAATAGTGAGGTACCAGAGGGTTAACCTCGGTAATACCCGCCATGGTGGCCACGAAGCTGGAACCTACGGAACCACGGGAGCCTACGAGGTAACCGTCCTCAACGGACTTCCACACAAGCTTCTGGGCTATGATGTACATAACGGCGAATCCGTTGGTGATGATGGAGTGAAGCTCTCGCTCAAGGCGTTCTTTTACTATTTCCGGAAGATCGGGGCCGTACATTTCGTGAGCCTTGTTATAACAAATTGTTGTAAGAATCTCATCCGAGTTCTCGATGACAGGAGGACACTTGTCGGGGCGGACGGGCGACATGGATTCAATCCGGTCCGCAATCATATTGGGATTGGTAACCACCACTTCCATGGCTTTGTCACGTCCGAGATAGCCAAACTCCTCAAGCATCTCGTCGGTGGTATGAAGGTACAAAGGTGCCTGTTCGTCGGCATCGTCAAAGCCCTGGCCCTTCATGATGATACGTCTGTAGATCTCGTCCTCAGGGTCTAAGAAATGCACGTCACAGGTGGCGCAAACGGGTTTGTTATAGACCTCTCCAAGACGCACTATCTCTCTGTTTAAGTTTAATATGTCTTCCTCGGAATTGACGCTTTCAATCTTCTCATCTCTTATCATGAAAGCGTTGTTGCCCCGGGGCTGAATCTCAAGGTAGTCGTAGAAATTGACTATACGCGCAATGGTGTCCTCACTTCTTTCGTCCACCAATGCTCTGTATAACTCTCCCGCTTCGCAGGCACTGCCGATTATGAGGCCTTCTCTGTGCTTCATTACCTCGCTCTTGGGAATGCGGGGATGTCTTGCAAAATAATCAAGGTGGGACTTGGAAATAAGGGTATACAAATTAACTCGCCCGGTATTGTTCTTGGCAAGAATAATTACATGATGGGTGGGGAGCTTCTTGATAACATCGGCGGCAACCTTGGTGCCTTCGTTGATGTCATCCATGGTCTTAAAGCCCTTTTCACGGCAGATCTTTAAGAGCTTAACAAAAGCTCCGCCGGTGGCCGTGGCATCGTCTACTGCTCTGTGGTGGGTAATAAGGGTTACGTTTAACTCTTTGCAGATTGAATCAAGGGTGAACTTGTGAAGCTTCTTTAAAAAGCATCTGGAAAGTCCCAGAGTATCCACGCAGGTAAAGTCATAGGTATATCCCAAACGCTCACAGTTGGCCTTGATAAAAGAAGTATCAAAGGTAGCGTTGTGAGCTACCAGTATGCATCCCTTACAAAACTCAAGGAATCTCGGAAGCACCTCTTCAATCGTGCCCGCATCCTTGACCTGTGCATCGGTGATGGTGGTAAGCTTCGTAATACGGTAAGGAATGGGCACTTCGGGATTGACAAACTCCGAAAAGGTATCCGTAATCTCTCCGTTTTCAACCTTAACCGCACCGATTTCGATAATACGGTTCTTGGTGGCCGAAAAGCCGGTGGTCTCTATATCAAATACCACATAGTCACTGTCTATGCTTTGATTCTTGGAATCAAGAACGGTTTCGATAAGGTCATCCACAAGGTAGCCCTCCACTCCGTATATGACCTTAAAGAAATCCTGTTTGTCAGGGTTCTCGTCTCCGGCTTCGATTCTTTTTGCTTTTTCTTTTTTCCAAAGGTCTTCCCAGGTGTGATTGGCATCGGGGAAGGCCTGAACTACACCGTGGTCCGTTACCGCTATAGCCTTGTGGCCCCAGGAATAGGCGCGCTTAACAATGTCCGACACCTCGCTGATGCCGTCCATATCGCTCATCTTGGTATGACAGTGAAGCTCCACTCTCTTAACGGGAGCGGTATCCACTCTTGAGGTTCTGAAGTCTTTACCCACCATAATGGATTTGGGAGAGGTAACACTTAACTCGTGGTCGAATTTGTCCTCCTGAGGCACGCCCATAACCCGCACAAACTTGCCGGGAGAGAGCTTGTTCATATAGTCCGGCGCCTCTGCCGTGGGCGCAAAGAACTTAACCTTAATGGTGTCCGTAAAGTCTGTTACGTTAAAAGAAATAATACTCTTTTCGTTTCTTATGTCTCTTTGTTCGTTGGCCGTTATTTTGCCTCTGAACACAACTGTGGTGAAGTCTTCCACCATTTCTTCAATCTTGGTGAATTCCTCTTCATCACTCATTTCCATTCCGTAGATAACGTCGGGATTGTCTGATTTCTCCTGAGGCTCTCTGGTTCTCCTCTGGAAGTCTTTCTTGAAGCCTCCCTTTTCAAACTTCTTGCCGGAATATTTTTCTTTGGCGGGCGCCTTTTCTTTTTGGGCCTTGGGTGCTGCGGGAGCGCTTTCGGACTCGGTTTCTGCCTTGGGGGCTTCTTCGGGCTTACCGATACGGCTCTCCACGAGTTTGGCAATTCTGTACTCGTCCCACTTGGTGCGTTCCGTAATGTCGCCGGTTTCCTTATGTCTGTAGGACACGGTAATTAAGATGTCCGACATGTTAAAACGTTCGCACACCACTTTTTTTAAGTAATCAAGTATTGAACTTTCGCGCTTTTTGATAATCTCCGAATCCGGCAAAGAAATCTCAAGATGATTGCGGTCAAGTTCCGTGAACTCGGCCTTCTTGAGCGTATTAAAAAGAATGGGGTCCACCTCCGAAAGCTCGTCAAACAAGCTGTCCTTGTACTCGTCAAGAAGAGTTCTTACTGTGTAGCCTTCGGATAGATGGTAATCCTCGATGATATAAACGTCCACATTAATACCCGAAAACATCTGCTTTCGGATTTCACGTATTACTGCGTATACGTCTTTCTTGGGAATAATATGATTGCTCGAAATGTATATCCTTAAAATGTCCCTGCGTTTATTGGATGATACCTTGGTAACAAGTACTTCATCAAAAATCTCCCGTAACCCGGGCTTTAAATCAAGAGCTTTAAAAACTTCCAAAAACGCTTTCGGTTCCATGTATTATTTTCCCCAATTTCTAAGTTCTTCTTCAAGTGCCGAGAAGAGTTCGCTCTCCGGCATTTTCCTGATAATCTCGCCTTTCTTAAAAAGAAGGCCTTCGCCGTCGCCGCCGGCTACTCCAAGATCCGCTTCTCTGGCTTCTCCGGGACCGTTAACCGCACAGCCCATAACGGCAAGTTTAATGTTAAGCGGGTATTTCTCCGCTATCTCCTCGACCCTGGTGGCAAGGCCGATAAGGTCAATTTTGGTACGTCCGCAGGTGGGACAGGAAATAACTTCGATACCTTCATTCCTGAGTCCCAGGGTTCTTAATACTATTCTTGCGGAGCGAACTTCATCCACCACATCGCCGGTAAGGGATACACGAATGGTATCACCCACACCCTTCGAAAGAATGAGTCCGAGGCCGATTCCCGACTTAATGTTGCCGGAAAAAGCAGTTCCCGACTCGGTAATGCCCACATGAATAGGGTAAGGAATCTTGCCCGCTATATTCTCATGAGCCTCTGCACACATTAAAACATTTGTGGATTTAAGACTTACCACAAGGTTGTCGTACCCCATGTCTTCGATGCGCTGAACGTTTCTTAAAGCGCTCTCCACAAGACCTTTGGCTGTAACTCCGTGATATTTTTCAACAAGGTCCTTCTCCATGGAACCTGAGTTAACGCCCACACGGATAGGGATATTACGCTCTCTGGCCGCTTTAACGACCTCCAAAAGTTTATCGTCGGTACCGATGTTACCGGGGTTGATACGAACCTTGTCAGCGCCGTTTTCAATGGCCGCAACAGCCATTTTATAGTCAAAGTGAATATCCGCTACCAGAGGAATGGATATTTCTTTTTTAATCTCTTTAATGGCACGAGCCGCCTCAAGAGTGGGAACCGTGGAACGGACAATCTCACAGCCCGCTTCCTCAAGTCTGTGAATCTGGGCTACAGTAGCCTTTACATCCTCGGTTCTGGTATTGGTCATGGACTGAATAAGGACAGGGTTACCGTGACCGATTACTCTGTTACCTATATGAATTTCTTTGGTCTCGTCTCTGAATGCCATACGTATGTCCTTTCGCTTATCTGAAGAACCTCATAATATCGTTAAAAAGAATAAAGATGGTAAGGGCAAAGAAAAGGAAGATGCCGATAAGGTGAACGATTCCTTCTTTGTCCGCGGGAACGGGCTTGCCGCGCACCACTTCGATGAATAAGAATACCAGTCTGCCGCCGTCAAGTGCCGGAAGAGGCAACAGGTTCAATACGCCCAGGTTAACGCTTAAGAGCATTGCTATATTCATCATGGTGAGTACCACGCTTGAAAATCCGTAGTTCTTAACCGAGTCGTAACTCTCTCCCACTATCTGGGCAACACCCACGGGGCCCGCCACATCGTCCTTGGAGAGACGACCGAGCAGAAGCTGTTTTAAGCTCTTTAAGGTGTTCTTAAAGTTAAAGCCAAGCTCGTACCAGCTGTATTTAAAAAGGTTTAAGCCTTTGCATTCCACAATGTTGTTGCCACCCTCGATACCGATGTAGTAACGTCCGTCTTCCTCGCTGTATAAGGGTGCAAAAGAAACCTTACCCTTCTCACCGTTTCTCTCATACTCGATGGTAAGTTCTTCGCCTCTGTTGAGTATGGAAATAAGGGTAATATCTCTCCAGATATGAATCTTCTCGCCGTTAATGGCTGTAATGGTATCGCCTACCTGAAGTCCCGATTCCGCAGCGGGACGACCCTCTGTAAGGCCGCCGATGGTGGGAAGATCGCTTCCGCAATTGGCTACGATAATCATGGAGAAAATCATTGCAATTATAAAGTTAAAGAAAGGTCCCGCAAAAACCGAGGAAATTCTGGCCCAGACATTGGCCTCCCTGAAGGGAATGCCGGCGGGAGTCTCAAGCTTTTCATCCTCGTCTTTGTCAAATTCCGCGTCTTTCTTTTGCTCTAAGGATACATCCGAATCAAAGATGCAGGCACCTCCGAAGGGAAGAAGCTTAAGAGCAAACTTGGTGCCTTTCTTGGTAAAGTGAAATAATGTGGGGCCGAATCCCACGTCAAACTCAAGTACCCTGATTCCGTTGATTCTGGCCACAATGAAGTGACCGAACTCGTGGGAAATTACGATAACGGAAAGGATAATGATAAACCAGATTATCGATGCCATAAATTCTTTCGTCCGCATCCGTTTGTATTAGCTTAAGCTGCGAATGCGTCCCGGGTCAGACCCGTGTATCAGTTAAAACGTTTCTTTAAAATCTCGTATACCTGCGCCTCAGTGTTAAGAATCTCCTCAACTGTGGGGTTTTCAATGTTCTTAACCTCTGCCATGGCAGCCTCAATATAATCGTAAATGCCGGTAAAGCCTATCTTACGGGACAGGAAGTCCTTGACCGCAAGCTCATTGGCCGCATTGAATACGGTAGGCATGATGCCGCCCTCGCCGATGGCCTTATATGCAAACTTAAGACCCTTAAAGGTCTCCGTATCGGGCTCAAAGAAGGTTAATTCCCTAAGTTTAAAGAAATCCACTCTGTTGTCGTACATGGGCTTTCTGTGAGGGTAGAAAAGGGCATACTGAATGGGAAGCTTCATGTCCGGAACTCCCAGCTGTGCTATAACGGCGCCGTCGGTGTACTCCACCATTGAATGAACGATGCTCTGGGGGTGAATTACCACCTGAATATCGCTTGCGGATACATCAAAAAGCCATTTTGCCTCAATAACCTCAAGTCCCTTATTCACAAGTGTAGCCGAGTCAATGGTAACTTTTTTGCCCATGCTCCAGTTGGGGTGCTTGAGGGCATCTTCCACCGTCATATTCTTGATCTCATCAAAGGTCTTGCCTCTGAAGGGTCCGCCGGAAGCAGTCAGCAAAATTTTGGATAAAGTCTTTCTGTCTTCGCCGTTTAAGGACTGGAAAATTGCGCTGTGCTCGGAATCCACGGGAAGAATGGATACACTGTTCTCAGCCGCAAGAGGCATTATGATGTGACCTGCGGTAACCAGCGTTTCTTTGTTGGCAAGGGCTATGGTCTTGTGAGCCTTAATGGCTGCGATGGTGGGCTGAATGCCTATCATACCTACAAGAGCAGTTACCACTATATCGCCTTCGGGCTCGGAACAAATCTTTAAAAGGCCGTCCATACCCTCAAGTACGGTAACGTCCGTGTCCTTAACTCTGTCCTTTAAGTCATGGTAAGCCTTCGAATCATACATAACCGCAAACTTAGGCTTAAACTCACGAATCTGAGCCTCCATAAGGGTCACGTTGGTAGAAGCTGCAAGAGCAAATACCTTAAGGCCTTCCTGAGCCCTCACTATTTCAAGTGTCTGTGTTCCGATGGAACCGGTTGAACCGAGTATTACAAGATTTTTCATAAACTGTCCTTATCTGCTTGCGACTATCCATAAAACCGCAAGGAAATATGTAATGGGTGCGGTAAATATCATACTGTCAAAGCGGTCCATAACTCCGCCGTGACCGGGTATGCATCTGCCGTAGTCCTTAATGTCTTTGTTACGCTTGATGGCCGATGCCGCAAGGTCTCCCACCTGGGCAATAATACCGCCGATAGCTGCCATTGCACAAAGAAACCACTTAACATCGGGCATAAAGAAGTTACCGAAAACGTAAGCAATAATGCCTGCTCCGACAACACCGCCCACAACACCTTCGATGGATTTCTTGGGGCTTAACTTGGGAAGGAACTTATGATTGCCTATAGTCTTGCCCGTAAGCATGCCCACACAGTATGCGCAGGTGTCATATCCCCATGAAGAAATAATAATCATCCATACGATAAGATGTCCGTCCTCAAGGTGTCTGGTAAGATATACAAAAGAAAGCATTACGGGGGCATACGCAAAAGAAAATACCGCAGCCATAATGTCCTCAACCCTGTATTTTGGGAACGTAAACACATACAGGCACAAAAAAGCTATGACCGTAAAGGCCGCCGCCATGCACAAAAGCAGCAGATCCTGAGTGAATGCAAGAAGCAGATAAAAGGCAACTATACACACAAACCCAAGGTTCATAATGTGGCTGTTCTCATGCACCTTTTTAATGCCCAGTGCTTTGCTAAGCTCATAAAAAGCAGTAAGTGACAGCAAAAGAAGGACTCCGGCAAGGTAATATCCTCCGAATACCAGCACAAATACCGCTATACCCAGTAATACAATACCGCTTAACAATCTTTTTACAAACATAACTGACTATCTCTCCGATTAAAGGTTCTTGGTCTGTTCCTCTGTTTTGCCGAACTTTCTGGTACGTCCCGAATAGCTTTCGCAGGCTTTGATAAGTTCTGCCTTATTAAAGTCGGGCCAGGGAACATCGGTCACGTAAATCTCCGAATAGGAAATCTGCCAAAGAAGGAAATTGGAAATTCTTAACTCTCCGCAGGTCCTGATAAGCAAATCGGGGTCCTTAATATCTCTGGTATCAAGGTGAGCCGCAATCATCTCTTCCGTAATGTCGGAGGGCTCAATCTCACCTGCCTTGACTTCCTCGGCAATTTTGGTAACCGCACGTCTTATTTCGTCACGGCTGCCGTAATTGATGGCGATGGTGAACTTAAGGCCGGTGTTATTCTCGGTGCCCTTTTCAAGGTCTTCGATACTCTTGCGAATGTCGTCCGCGAGGCGGGATTTGTCGCCGATTACCTGTACCTTCATGTTGTTCTTGGAAGCACGCTTAAGACTGTTCTTCATGTAGTTGCGAAGAAGTTTCATAAGAGCTTCCACTTCATCGTCCGGCCTGTTCCAGTTCTCTGTGGAAAAAGCATAAACCGTAAGGTACTCGATACCAAGGTTCCATGCGTCTTCACAGATATCCTCAACAACCTTGGCTCCCTGAATATGTCCGTAGGTACGGGGCATACCCTTTGCCTTGGCCCATCTGCCGTTTCCATCAAGTATTATAGCTACTGATTTGGGTATATTCATTAAGATTCACCTATTTTTTATAAAAAATTAACTAAGGCAGGAGACACGTTCCTCTCCTGCCTCGTATTTTAATAATCAAACCTTCAAAACGTCCTTGCTCTTTTCTTCAACAGCTGCGTCAACGTCCTTAATGAACTTGTCGGTAGCCTTCTGAAGTTCGTCTTCAAGTTTCTTGATTTCGTCTTCGGAAATCTCGGTCTTTTGAAGTTTCTTGAATGCGTCGTTACCGTCACGTCTGATGTTTCTGATGGCAACCTTGGCTTCTTCGCCTTTCTTCTTAACTTCTTTAACAAGGTCCTTACGTCTCTCCTCTGTAAGTTCGGGGAAAACAAGACGGATAACGGAACCGTCGTTGGAAGGAGTAATACCTACATCGGAAGCCATGATAGCCTTCTCGATATTCTTAATAAGAGATTTTTCCCAGGGAGCAATCTGAATAATGCGGGGTTCGGGAACGGTAATGTTACCTACCTGCTGAATGGGGGTAGGAGTTCCGTAGTAATCCACGCGAATCTTGTCAAGAACGTGGGGATTGGCACGTCCCGCTCTGATAGTGGCAAGTTCAGACTCCATAAAGTCGAATGCCTTCTGCATTTTCTCGTTGTAAGATTTAACTCTCTCGTCCATATGTACCCTCCTATGCGGTAACCTTTGTGCCGTTGAATTTGCCGGACAAAGCATTTACTATACTGTTTTCTTCGTTCAAATCAAATACCATGAAAGGTACTTTATTCTCAAGTGCAAGTGCGCTTGCGGTGGTGTCCACAACCTTTAAGCCACGCTTAACAAGTTCCTCAAGGGAAATCTCGTCAAATTTTTGGGCATTAGGGTTTTTCGCAGGATCGTCATCATAAACTCCGTCGATGGATTTGGCAAGCAATACCGCATCCGCTTCGATTTCAACAGCCTTAAGTACGATACCCATATCAGTGGAGAAATAAGGATGTCCGGTGCCGCCGGCAAAGAACACAACCTTATGCTCCTTAAGAGCCTTCAAAGCATCGTCTTTATTGAACTGTCTTGTAAAGGTGGAGCAGATAAAGGGAGTCATAATCTCCGTATCCATTCCTTCGCTTCTGAAGATTTCGGAAACGTAGAGACAGTTCATAACGGTTGCAAGCATACCGATCTGGTCGGCCTTTACTCTGTCGATTCTTTCGCTGGTACGTCCTCTCCAGAAATTGCCTCCGCCTATTACGATGGCTACTTCATTCTTACCGCTGATTTCTTTAACCTGTCTTGCGACGCCTCTTACGGTTTCCTCGTCAAAACCGGTTTTTTTGTCTCCGGCCAAAGCTTCACCGCTTAATTTGAGTATTATGCGCATATACTGACTTCTCTCCTATTACTTTTTATTCTTCTTGAATTCGTCAAAGAAGGATGTGGGACTGACATCTGCGTAGCACTGTGAGCAGATACCTTCAATAACCGCACCGTTGTTAATCTGTACGGATTTACTCTTGATGTTGCCCATTACGATGGCTGATGTATCAAGAACAACGGGGCCCTTAACATCTATATCACCCTTAACCGCACCTGCGATAACTGCGCTGGTGGCAAAGATGTTACCGATAATAACCGTGCTCTGTCCTACCTTAACGGAGCCTGTGGAATTAACTTCGCCCATAATCTTGGCGTTCTCGGCGTAAATCTCGGATGCCTTGGAATCGCCTTCGATGGAACCCAAAATATTGAGCTTGCCGCTGATGGTAATGTTACCCTTAACGGAACCAAGCAAATCTACTGAACCTGCGGAAGTGATGTCACCCGTAATGTCCATTCCCGCCGTGATGGTAGCGGTCTCATCGGAAAACTTGGGTGCAGGCTTTCTGTCTGCAGCGGGTTCCTCTGAAACCTTTGAAACCGTTTCATCGATATTGTCCAAAAGAGCCTCCATATCAAGCTTGGTTTCTTCCTCCTTAACTGCTTCGGAAGCTTCGCCGGCTTCGGGAGTAAGCTCCGTTACCGCCTGATTAAGGTCTTCCTTTAAATCTGAAAAAAATCCCATTTTATTATCCTCCCGTATATCTTTAATTATCTTCTTTAACCGATAAAAACTGTATCGGATCGGTTTCTCTGGTGATGGGAAGCAAAACCGCGTCATCCATAGCCTGAATATACTCTATGACTGCGGGAAGTGCTTCCACCGTGGTGGTCTTGGAGCCAAGGTCATGGAACAACACTATGGACTCCGTGTGCTTGCCTATCTCTCTCGTAACATTGTTAATGATGGCGTCCCTTGACACGCCTCCGGCCGTAGCGTCTCTGGATGAAACGTTCCAGTCAAAGAAAACTATGCCGTCTTCCCTGAGTGCATCCGCAAATTCATGCATGTCCGTTGCCGAAGCCCTGTTGGTGCTGCCACCCGGGAATCTGTATATGTCCGACTCCGTACCCGTTACAAGATACAGGAAATTTCTAAGCCTTGTCGTATCCTCCATAAAGGCATCCCTGTCAGAGTACAGGTCCGAATAAACATGGGTACAGGAATGCATTCCGAGGGAATGTCCCTCATCAACGATTCTTCTGTAAAGCCTTTCGAAATTACGTCCCTCGTGCTGAACCACAAAGAAAGTGGCCTTCACGTCATACTCCTTCAAAATATCGAGTATGGCATCCGTATTGGAACTGGGACCGTCGTCGAAAGTCAGATAAATCTTCCTGTAGCCTTCGTAGAGCTCTTCATCACTTAAAGAGAGATTCTTTATGTCATCGTCCGTAAGATTCTCGCGCCTGACCGTCGGAGCGGCCTCCGAAACAGCGGCATCGTCGGTTAAAGCTTCCGGTATCTGTTCTTCAAAAAATTCGGCCTCGCTGCCCAACTCAAGATAATAGTTAAGTTCCTCGGTCTTCTCCTTAAGAGCCGCCTTGTAATGCGCCCTTGAGATGCCAAAGAAAATGCTCAAAACCGTGGGAAGAATCGTCACCGTCAAAAAGGTTCCGACTATAATCTTCTTAAGACGTTTAACTCTTTTCTGCCTTTTGGGGGATTTAGCGGTCTGATTGGTATTCTCCACCATATTGTCCCCTTGAATAGATTCTTGAAGGTGCGAAAGTACACACCAGAATTATTGTATCACATAGGCATGAGTTTTAAAACATTTTTCATCGTCTGTATGCTTTAAATTCCAAAGTCTCTCCCGAATAAAGCATAAGCTCCGTATCTCCGTTATCAAGAGAGAATCCGTCGGGAAGTTCAACCCTTATGTCTCTTCTGCCCTGAGAGTCCATTTTAACATAAAAGGAATCCTTTGTCTTACTAAGTTCCGAAATCCTCACAACACCTTTAAGTCTTAAGCCCTTAACGGTAAGGTTGTCAAAGTCGTCTCTCCATACAGGGAAGAAGCTTACTCTGTCCTCTCCCGAGTAGGCTATCATCTCATAAACCGCATTGGTAAGTCCGCAGTTGGCATCCATCTGGAAAAGAAAATGTTCATTGTGCGAGGTAAACAGATTGCCAAGGGTAAATACAGATACAAGGCGGTTGATGGCCTTGTACCAAAGGTCTGCATCCTTTAAGCGTGCGGAAATATTGGCAAGGTGGGCAAGTCCCCATCCGGAAATCGCCTCCACACCGTCAATAAGTCTGAATCTTGCGGCCTTGTGGCAGGCATCCATAAGCGCATCGTCGCCGGACTCCAAAGCCTCATATCCCGGGAATACCATATAAAGGTGGGATGAGTGTCTGTGATGATAATCGTCCTTAAGTTCTGCGGGAATCCATTCTTTTAAGGCGCCGTCTTCATTGACTGCGTAGTCGGGAAGCTTGGAAAGTTCCTTCTTCCACTGTGAAAGGTTTTCTTTTTCAATATCAAGAATTTCGCAGGCCTTGATTAAATTTGTATAGACTTCTTTGGCTACTGACACGTCCATGGTAGCGTTAATCGCTACGGGCGAATCGCTTCCGAGAGGTGTATTCTCGGGGGAATAGGAAGGTGCAAATACGTAGCGGCCCTTGTCATCCTCCACCAGAAAGTCTTCGTAAAACAGTACCACTTCTTTCCAGTACTTGACGCCCCTTAAAAGAACGTTTTCATCACCGGTATAGTCGTAGTATCTCATGTATTCGCTTGAAAGCCAGCCCGCTCCCGCAGTCCATGTAAGCATGGGCCACTGGTGGCAGTAATGTCTGTGGTAGCCGTCGGTGGTAACTCTCGGTGCGGAGAATATTCCTCTGCAGCCGTAGTATTTCTCCGCGTTTAATCTAAAGTCCTCGGTATAGGACTCAAGCCATTCAAAATAAACTCTCGAGAAGCCGTTTAAGCCGCCGGGAAGCACGGGCCACATCATCATCTGGATGTTCTCGTCAAGGGTGTAATCCGAGCTCCAGGGGGGATTTACAAGGCCGTTCCAGACTCCCTGAAGGTTGGGAGGGAGCTTGCCGAAGCTTGCAATATCCATGTAACGTCCCATGTCGCACATTCTCTCAAGAAAAAGAGGCGAAAGTGTATCTGCGGTACACATGTCGCGAAGCTGCTCGTTGGTGTATTCTTCCGTGGCATCGCTAAAGTCCACGGTAACCTTTTCAAACAAATCCTTGTGAATCACCACATGTTCCTTGAACAGGGCTTCATAGTCGGGAGTCATATCTCTTAAAATCTTTAAAAGCTTAACCTTCTCCGCTTCCATGCGAAGGCGCCAGGGCGCAAGGGTATAAAAAACAAGCACGTAATTGGCCTTGGTAACCTTAAAGGTGTTGTCGGAAGTAGCCTCGCATACGCCGTCGGTAATCACTCTTGCCGCAGCCACATAGCCCGATTCTTCCTCGGAATGGAATGCTTCGCATACCAGATATTCGCCGTCGGCCACCATGGAAATGCTCTCGATGTGATGGGCGTCTTTAAAGGGTGCCATGGAAACCTCAAGGCTTAAAGGATTGCCTTCTTTGCGAATCTCCGTAGCCATGATGTCGCGGCTTCTTGATACGAAACTCTTTCTGGTAATATTTTCACCGTTATAGGAAAAAGAAACCGTAGCTTCGCCCGTTCTGAAATCAAGCTTCTGAACATAATCCGACACCGTACCCTCTTCCATGTCAAAATGAAGCTTCTGGGCAGTCTCGAAAGGATTGGTCCAGACTATGGTCTCGTAAGGAGCTCCGTCTTTCTCAAGGCCCCTTGAATAATATTCAAAAGCCTCACGGTATTTGCCCTCAAATAAAAGCTTGCGCATGCCTTCCACATAAGGCTTACCGTTGTAAGGATGGCTCTCCGCATTCTCGGGCATGGGCAAAAAAAGCTCTTCGTGATTGGTAATAATCGTCTCGTGAAGAGGCTCTCCGAACACAAGTCCGCCGATGGTGCCGTTACCTATGGGCAGCGCCTCGTCCCATGAGGATGCGGCGCATTCTCTCTTAAGTCCTTTAAATTTCATAATATAACCCTCTCAATATTTTTATTGCCTCTTAAGGCTCTCCTGATGCTCTCTTGAAATCGAAAAAATAGCGTCGTAAAGTTTATCCACGGATTCTTTGTAATCTTCCGGAACATCCTCTGTCAGACGCTTTTTGACTTCTTCTTCTCTTTTTACATTCAAAACAGGTAAGCCGGCTTCTTTCTTTAAAGAGCCAATCTTACCTGCTGTTTCCATTCTTTTTATGAAGAGCTTAACCAGCTTATCGTCTATTTCGTTAATGTCTTTGCGGTAAGCGGAAAGCTTTGTTTCTGTGTCGCTCATAAAAACCCCTTAATAATCATTTACGTGCATCTTATTGACCGCATGGCTTGTCAATAAGCGGCGCTATGAATGAATAAATCATTCACGCTTTATTATATACCCTTTGCCTTCTGTGTTGCAAAGAAATTATCAATTGCTTCCACAATTTGTGAAGGCTTCATGGATTTTAAGAGGTAACCCTGGGGTTTTAAGCTTAAAACTTTGGCGACGCTTTCTTTGTCACCTTTGGCTGTAAGGAATATTACGGGGATGTTTTCGGTCTTAATCTCCGAGCGAATCATCTGAAGCATCTGGGGGCCGGAGCATACGGGCATTTCGTAGTCGAGCAAAATAAGGTCGGGCTCGTTAACCGCAAGAAAGGCTATTGCGCTGGTTGCGGAATTGGTCATGGATATGCGGTATTTGCCCTCAAGCCAGCCTTTGATGGTCCTAAGCATGGTGCCCGAATCGTCCACAAGAAGGATGTGTTTTCTGCTTTCGAGAGATTCTTTGTTCTCAACTGCGTAGAGAAGGGTTTCGGCGATTTCTTTGACGTTTATGGGGCGCTCAAAACGACCGCCGAGGCATTCGGAAGGGAATATGTCCTCAATGACTTGAAGTTCTTCCGCGTAACCTGCCAGGAACACTTTCTTTTCCTCTTCCACGCATATGTCCCGCACATATATAAGGGCTTCTTTTTCCTGAATGGTACGCTCGTCCGCGTAGATAAAGAAAAAGTCCGGCTTGTCCGTAAGTCTGCTTATGTCGGTTACGTCAAGCTTGCAAAAAAGGCATTCAAAGCCCGGTTCCTTTAAGCCGTCCTTAAGTGAATTTACAATGAATGAATTCGTTTCCCCAATAAACAAAACTCGTTTTTCCATGGAAAAAAACCTCTTTTCCTATTCTTTAAGCAATTCTATTATTGCATCCCTGTCGACCTGTGCGACAAGAGTTTTAAGCTTTGAGTACTTATCTTTAAAGTCCTCGGGTATTCGGTACTTCTTTAATTCTTTCATGACAAAGTCCACGGAATCAAAATCAAAAACTTCCGCAAATTCCTTAAGACTTCTTACGGCGTCTTTAAGGCTTTCGTCGTCAATCGGTTCTTTTTCCGTGCCGTCGTCCTCGGCTTTTTCTATTTCTTCCGCAATATTTCTGTAGAGTTTAATAAGTTCGCCGGTGGCATTTTTAATGCACACAAGGTCGTTTGCGTTGCCGGCATCTTCCAGCGCTTCCGCCAGTTTTGACAGTTTTTTGTAACCTATTATGCGGGCGGCGGATTTAAGCGCGTGAACTTCGATGGTGTAGTTTCTGATGTCTTCTTTTTCAAAAAGCATCTCTATATCGTCAGCCTTGCTTAAGGCACTGCCGGCAAAGTCGGAGATGACCTTTTTGTATATTTCTTCTGAGCCTGCGTTTTTAATGCCGTCGGTTACGGAAAGATCCTTGACGGTGCCAAGTTTCTTAAGGAATACGTCGTCCGTTTCCGCAGGTTCTTCTATGGCCGGTGCCGGAGCGACAGGTTCTTTTACGGGTGTCGGTGAGGGTGCGGGCTCTTCTTTTGCCTTCGGAGCGACGGTTGCAGGTGTGGCTGTTTCTTCCGTCATTCCTCTCTCCTGCATATCCTTTTTACGAAGTCTCGCAATGGCGTCCTCGCGCTTTCCAACGGGTGTTTTGTCTATGACTTCCTGCTTGACCATGAAGCGGAATTCCGAGCCCTGAGTGAATTTACTCTCTACTCTTAATTCCGAATCCATCTTTTCAAGAAGGGTTTTGGACATGCACATGGCAAGGCTGCCGCCTTCAAGCAGCGCTTCCTCGGCGGTTTTGTTCTTGGAAAAGAACTTTTCGAGATCCTCCTCTTTTATGCCGCGGCCCGTGTCCTGGACGGAAATGTTTAAAAGAATTTCTTTGTCCGATACTTCCACAAAGCCCACCGTCAGGGTAACCGTTCCCTCGTCGGTGTATTTTAAGGCATTGGCTATAAGCTTTAAAACAATAAGCTCTATATGGTTCTCATCACCCATCAGTATGGCGGGAATGTCGTTGTTAATATCAAAGTTTAGCTTAATGCCCTTTTCATCTGCCACTTTAATGCCCAGATTTTCGATGTCGCAGAGCATTATGCCTATGTCGTAAGGCGCATTTTTTATTTCAAGCTTATCAAGCCCCAGTCTTGAGGATATGCAAAGGTCGTTAACGTAGGTATGCAGAGCGCCCATTACTCCGCCGAGTTTGGCCGCACTCTCTATAATGTTCATTTCCGTGGAATCTCTGAAAATCTTATCGCTTAAGCCTATAATGGCACTTAAGGGTATGTCGATATCGTAAGAAAGTTCCTCGATGTAGCTGTTTTTTAAATAGTCCTTTTTTCTTTCGTTTCTGGCTACTTCCGTTATTTCGCCTATGGCGTTTTTAAAGATTGAGTTTTCTTTGTCCCTGTGGCTTAAAATAGCTTTTTTAAGGGATTTGCAGAGACTGCATACTATAAGGACTTCCAGAAGCGCAGCCAAAAAACACACTGCGAAAAAGCCCCTTTTATCCACAACATAAAGGGTAAAAGCAGTAAGTGCCAGAACCGCAAGTATTACTAAAACATGGGTAATGCCGAGATTTCTGATTTTTTTGAAGTTCTCAAGATTGGACTTGTCTATCTCTTCATGAAGCTTTGTCTGACAGTCCTCGTCAATTCTTCCGATTTCTTTTGTGAAGTATTCACTCTGATTCATCAACAATTCCCTTAAACACAATAAATCCCCCAAACATAATCATTATAAGTTGTTATCATTAACATAAAAAAAACAAGACCGGGGTGCTTGCGCGTCCCGGCCTCGTAATTACAGTATTTATCTTGTGCCCTTGTCGTAAGGAATACCTTCGGCTTTGGGTGCACGTGAATGTTTGGATGTAAGAATCAGCACTATCATGGTAACAACATAAGGGAGCATAAGGTAAATATACTCGCTTGAGTTAACGTTCTTGAAGCTTGGCAGGAACGGAATGCTGTCACTGTAGGAACCGATAATCTTAAAGAGTGCAAAGAACAAGGATGCACCAAGGATGGTGAAAGGCTTCCAGTTACCGAAAATCATAACGGCCAAAGCAAGGAAACCGTAACCTGCTACGGAGGACTGGAATCCGCTTCCGGCTGCAACCGTAAATGCAAGACCGCCGATACCGCCGAGGCATCCGGAAATAATAACGCCTGCGTATCTCATCTTGAATACGTTGATACCTACGGAATCCGCTGCCTGAGGATGCTCACCGCAGGAACGAAGTCTTAATCCGAAACGGGTCTTGTACATAAGCACGTATGCACAGATAAAGAGGATTACCGCTACAACGGTTGTAAGGTAAAAGCTCTTAAAGATTAAGTTCTGGAAGAAAGTATCTGCCTTCTCGATTCCGAAATTGTCCTGAGTGATACGTGTCCAGGTGGGGATTAAAATGGTGGTCTGACCCTGTCCCTGAACCGCCCAGGTAAGAACGATTGCAAATGCGGGTGCCAGCATGTTAAGGGCTGTACCGCCGATGGTCTGGTCGGCACGAAGGTTGATGGAGGCAAAAGCAAGAAGCAGTGAGAATACCGCTCCGGAAGCCGCAGCCACCAGGATAGCGATTAACATACCAAGCTGGGGATGAGCCGCGCCGAAGCCTGACTTGTCAAGTCCCACGAGGGTAAGACAGCTGCACAGCGCACCTACTATCATGATACCTTCAAGTGCGATGTTGATAACACCGCTTCGCTCTGAGAACATACCGCCGAGAGCTACCAAAAGAAGGGGTACCGCAAAAAGGATTGTGGCGCCGATAAGATCGGCTAATATTGATGTCCAGCTCATTGCTCGTTCCCTCCTTTCTCTTCAGTGGCCTTCTCCGGTTCTGGCTTGGGAGGTTCTTTGGCAGGACCCTCCGCATTAACGTTGCCGGTGTCGGTCTTAATGAACTTACCGAGAATGTTCTTAACAAGAAGTGAGAACGCGCTCAGGTAAATAATAACTGCAATGATAATGTCGATGATTTCTTTCGCATATTCGGGCTGAAGGGCTTCTCCACCTACCTGAATATAGGAAATAAACAATGCCGCAAAGATGATACCGATGGGGCTTGATGCACCGAGAAGTGCTACGGGGATACCGTTAAAGCCCATGGAAAGAAGGGACTTAACAATGGTGTACTGGGCGGTACCGCTGAGGTAGTAGATGCCGCCGCCGATACCTGCAAGGGCACCGGAGATTACCATTGAAAGAACGATGTTTCTTTTGGCATTGATACCTGCGTAAATGCTGGCGTCTTTGTTGAAGCCGCAGGCCTTTAATTCGTAACCGAAGGTCATCTTCTCAAGAATGATGAAGATTAAAACAGCTATCAAAACCGCAATGAATATTGAAATATTCATGTAGTTGGAATCAAAGAGTTTGTCAAGGCCCAGCTTCGGAATGATGGCCGAAGGATTGGCCGAGGCAAGAGCCGCGGTACGGTCTTTGTTGGAAGCGCCCCAGTAATTGGCAAGCATCATGGGCATGTTGTTAAGAAGTAAGTTAACCATGAACAGGCCGAGCCAGTTAAACATGATGGATGTAATAACTTCGTTAACGTTAAAGAGTGCCTTACAGATGCCGGGGATGAAGCCCCAAACCGCTCCGCCTATCATGGCTGCGATAAGGCATACCCACCAGGGTAACCGGAACTGTACGCCTGCCACAAGTGCACAGAACGCACCGACGGTATACTGTCCGGTAGCGCCGATGTTGAAAAGACCGGTCTTAAAAGCAAAGCCTACGGAAAGACCCGTCATAATAAGGGGAGCCGCCTGATACAAAACTTTTGCAAATTTGTCTGAACTTGAAAGGCCTTTGGTGATGATGCTGCCAAGTCCGCCAAGCGCATATGCGGGATTGAATACTATCAGCAAAATAAAGCCGATAAGAAGACCCACAAGAATGGATATAACCGAAGCAAGAACGGTTATGAAGCCTTTACTCTTGAAATACTGTTTCATGATTAAGCTTCCTCCTTCCTGCCGGTTTTGCCGTCCTGTCTCTTGGCGCCGGCCATGTAAAGACCAAGCTCCTGAACCGTAACGGTCTTGGGATCGAATTCTCCCACTATTTCGCCTTCATACATAACAAGTATTCTGTCGCTGACATTCATAACTTCGTCAAGTTCAAGAGAAATAAGAAGGACTGCTTTGCCTTCGTCTCTTTCTTTGACTAACTGTTTGTGAATGTATTCTATAGCACCTACATCCAGACCTCTGGTAGGCTGAACAGCCACCAAAAGCTTGGGATCTTTGCTGATTTCGCGGGCGATAATGGCTTTCTGCTGGTTACCGCCTGACATGCTGCGGGCTGTGGTGATGGGGCCCTGTCCGCTTCGAACGTCGAACTGTTCAATAAGCTTCTCAGCGTACTCTCTTACAGCCTGCTGTTTAATAAAGCCGTGGTGCTGGAACTGGGGCTCCCAGTACTGCTGAAGCACCAAGTTCTGTTCCAAGGAGTAGTCAAGCACAAGTCCATGTTTGTGTCTGTCTTCGGGAATGTGGCTGATACCCATAATGGATTTTTCACGAATGCTGGCATTGGTAATGTCCTTGCCCAGGAGCTCGATACGGCCGGCAGACATCTTGGTAAGACCGGTGATACCCTGTACAAACTCGGTCTGGCCGTTGCCTTCGATACCCGCAAGACATACTATCTCGCCTGCGCGAACTTCCAAAGAAACGTCATTGACCGCATTCTTCTTGTGAAGCTTGGAAGGTACGGTAACGTGTTCTGCCTTAAATACAACTTCGCCGGGCTTACAGTCGCATTTGTCTACCTTGAAGTTAACGTTACGGCCTACCATCATCTTGGAAAGTTCTTCTTTGGTGGTATCGGCAACGTTAACGGTACCGATGTATTTACCCTTACGAAGTACGGTACAACGGTCTGCAACTGCCATGATTTCGTTTAATTTGTGTGTGATAAAAAGAATGGATTTGCCCTCAGCCTTGAAGCCTCTCATGATTTCCATGAGTTCGTCGATTTCCTGAGGAGTCAAAACTGCGGTAGGTTCGTCGAAAATAAGAATTTCATTCTCGCGGTAAAGCATCTTTAAAATCTCTACACGCTGCTGCATACCTACCGATATATCTTCGATAAGGGCATCGGGATCTACCTTAAGCCCGTATTTTTCGCTTAATTCAAGTACTTTCGCACGGGCTTCTTTTTTCTGAAGAAAGCCCATCTTGTTGGGCTCAACGCCCAGAATAATATTGTCGAGAACGGAAAAACACTCGACTAACTTAAAATGCTGGTGAACCATACCGATATGAAGCGCATTGGCATCATTGGGGTCGTTAATCTTGACCACTTCACCGTTTTTCTTAATACATCCTTCTTCCGGCTGGTAAAGTCCGAATAAAACGCTCATAAGCGTAGACTTGCCTGCGCCGTTCTCCCCCAGCAGAGCATGAACCTCACCTTTTTTAAGCTGCAGGGTGATATTGTCATTGGCTACAATACCGGGAAATCTTTTGGTGATGTTCAGCATCTCAATTACATAATCGCTCATACATACCTCTTCTGGAAAAAAGGAGGATGCCGCCAAACAATGTTGCAACATCCTCCGTGTATTTTACTTAAACCCTGAAAGGATTACTCCTGATAATCAACAGAAATCTTAACATCGGGAGCTGCTTCTGTAGAATTGGAAATAGCAACTTTTCCGCTCTTAACGTCTTCGAATAATGCCTTGTATTCGTCAACGGAGAAGTTCTTAAGGCTCCATGTAGCTGTAGGAAGGCCTACACAGTTTTCAACTGCGCCGAGTACGGAAGTCTTTCCGCCAAGGTCTGCGGGCCATGTGCCACCGTTCTTGTAAAGATCGGTAAGTGCCAAAACTACTGAGTTAGCAAGTTCCTTCATAGCTGAAGTAATAATGGTAGCAGATTCTGCGGACTGGTCAACGTCAACGCCGATAACCTTAGCGCCTGCTGCTTCTGCTGCTGCGGTACAGGAAAGGTAGATACCGCCGCCACAGGAGAATACTACTTCTGTGCCTGCTGTATACCAACCGGACATCTTGGTCTTGATGTCATCGCTGGGAGCGAATCCGCCACAGTACCAGTACTTCATGGAAACATCGCCTTCTACGCCAAGTTCAACAGCTGCATCATTAGCACCCTGAACGAAGCCGTAGCCGTAACGAATAACTGCGGGAACTGCCATACCGCCAAGGAAACCAAGCTTTCTGTAGCCTTCCTTAACTGCTGCGTAACCTGCAAGATAGCCGGCCTGCTCTTCTTTGTAAAGGATGTTGTGGGTGTTGGCTGCGGTCTTGTAATCGGAGTAGTCTGCATTGTGAGGCTCGCCGTCAAGAAGTAAGAACTGAACGTCAGCGTACTTGTCCTGTACTTCGTAGATAGCATCTTCGAATAAGTAACCGGGGCAAACAACAACCTTAGCGCCCTTGTCAATAGCCTGCTTGATGGTCTCTACACGAGCTTCGGTAGAGTCCTCTGAAGGACGATAGTAGTTGTAAGACTTTTTGTTGTCTTCAGCGTACTTCTTAACGCCTTCCCATGCACCCTGGTTAAAGGACTTGTCATCGATGTTACCAACGTCTGTAACAAGTGCGATCTCATAGGTGCCGTCTGCTTTCTTCTCACCGCAACCGGTGCAAAGAGAAGCAACCATCACTAACGCAAGCATAAGTGATACAATTTTTTTCATTTAAGTGTTCCTCCCACTAAAAAGTTTGACGCATGAACACTTGTCCATGCGTCATGATTATAACATTTTCAAAAAAATATTACAACAATATCTTGCGTAGAGCCTTATATTTTTTTACCACATGTTGTGTCTTTAACGTGTTAAAGTCCACATTCTGTTGTGGTATAAAAGTCGAAAGTATACGAAATCTTGTAATTATCTGTTTTCTTCGACGTAAAGATTAACCCTCTTTTGAATAATCTTTATGGTCTCATCCAAAGATTTTTCACCTGCAAAATACGCCGGCATTTCTCCTGCGATTATATCCATAACCGGCCCGTCCAAAGTCTTAGCAACCTCGGCATTCTCTATCATGTCCCTTAATAAAGCCGCATTCTCATCTGTGGCTTTTATTTCGTATAAGACTTCGTCCACCATGATATTGACGCCCTCTTCCCGCAGCTCTGTAAGGCACTTTTCAAAAGTATCTTTGTTTGCCGAAAAAATACTCCACGACAGCATCGGTTCTCTGTCGGCTATAGCCTTGATAAACTCCCATGCTTCTTCTTTGTGCTCGCTTTTAAAATGAATGCCGAAAGAATCGGACGGCAAAAGCACATAACCTTTTACGTTCCGGGTATCCGCGCCGTAAATCCGGAACTTCTTTCCGCAGATTTTCATGTTTAAAAGATAATCCGACGGCATGGAGGCCGTTACTTTTCTGATTATTTCTTTGCCATCTTTCACATTTTCATTGGAAACATTGTCCCACGAGTATTTCTCGGAGTATTCATCGGTCCAGTCGGGAAAAGAAGCCGCAAACTCACAAAGTGCCCTGAATTCTTTGGTATCAAAATTGTACTTGCCTTCTTTGTCTCCCACATAAGCACGTATATCATCCTTCAATAATGCCGCAAAGACCTCATCCCTGTCCCCGTTATTGATAAACGGTATATCGGGATATTTGCTTCTGGCCTCCGCCATATCATAAATGGTAAGTTTTTCTTTGTCCCCGAATACTTCCGAATCCGCAAGGTAACAGCTTATTATCGCTCCGGGGGTAAATGTATAAAGTTTCTCTCCTTCTTTTGTGGCAAAAATGATGTTTTCGTAATATTTGTTTAAGTCAAAAGAAGAATCATTCTCCATTACAGGCATCAGATCTTCGAAAAAGCCTTTGGAGGAATACTTCTTAACATTCTCGTAAGGGAGCATCACCACATCGAATTTTTCATTATCGAGGATATCCTTGTCAAAGGCCGCAAGTATGTCTTCTTTTTCCACGTAATCATCCATGTAAGCCCTGACTTTGATTCTGACATCGGGATGGGACTGATTAAATCTGACTATTACGTTTTTAATATCACTGTTAAGATAATAGCAGGCAAATCTTATTACTTTTTGCTCCGGAGCATCCGCCGCATCGTACCTTTTAACCTTCGCGCAGCAGACACCTTCCGAACCGTCGGCAAAAGAGCCGTAATCCTGATAAAGAATATGTAAATCGCCTTCGTCATCCCTGTACACCGATTTGAAAATCTGCGAATTGATATCCACATCTATCAGATTAAAAAGATTTGTAATACAGCCCGTTGCAATATCATAGCTTTTTACGGTTGAATTATTGGTTATCAGTATTTCTCCCGGGCCGCCTTTAAAGACTTCATTGGCTCTCGGAATCTTTTTGATTCCCTCCTCATATTTGCAGGTCTTCGGGTCGAAGGTGCTCATATTGTTGCTTAAAAAATCCACGCTATACAAAAGCCCGTCGTCTCCCGCGCATATTCCACCTATGTCGAATTTGGCAGCCGTATCGATATACTTAAACTCCTCGTTAAGAGCAACGACTTTTTTGTCAAGCCTTATGTACGTATTCTTTCCGTCACATACAATTCCGCCGCGGGGAACCTCTCCGGAGCCTATCTCGGGGATGTCACTTAACTTCTTTTTCAGTATCACCTTGCCGTCCAAAGAACATTTCCCCAGCCACTTATCGGGATAATTCATGGCGAAAAAAACGTATCCGTCATCACCGCAGGGTGCAATGTCAAAGACGTTCAATTCTTCCTCTTCATCGGTAAAATAAACATCTTCTCCCACAATCTCCCCGGTAACCTCATCAAAGCATCTCAGACAGTCCGTACTGTCCCCGGTTTCCTCATCCATCACCGAAACAATAAAATAAACTTTGCCGTCCCTTGCAAAAGCAAATCGTGCATATTGAACATCTTCGTCACTTACACTTATCCCGCTTATGGTCGCCAAATAGACTCCGTCGTCCTCTAAGACAAAGGAGCCTGTTTTATCTGCGTCGGCAGAAGCCTTATCATCGGCAGAACCACCGTCATGCGAGCATCCCGACACTCCCGACGCCATGATAAGCAATGTCAAAAAAGCGAGTAACGCTTTAACGTGTTTCACAACTCATACCCCTCTTATAAACAGTATTATCGTACTACTCTTTTTCTGCAAGGTACAGGTTAACCCTGCTTTGCATTACTTTTATAACATCGTCAAGAGATTTTTGTTTTGCAAAATAAGGTTGGATTTCCTCATAAATGATATTCCATACCATACCGTCAATACTTTTTGTGACTGTGGCATTTTTCACCATTTCTTCCAGGATTTCCTCGTCGCCCTCCTCCATATAAAGAACATACTTCCTGTCACCCATATAAACCGTCATACCGTTTTTCGCTCTTGCACGCATTTGTTCCACGTCGGCTTTGAAAGCTTCTTTACTGGCTCTGAATCCGTTGGAATAATCGGGTATGGCTTTAAGGAGGCACTTTATAAGCTCCCAGGCTTCTTCTTTGTGATTGCTTAATGAACTTAAGGAAAATCCTTCGGAGTTATTCAGGATGTATCCGTTTCCGTCCAGTGAAGGACCGCCGTAGGACCTAATATTTTTGCCTGCGGACCGAGCCCTTAAGTATGCATCGGTGCTGTAGTAGTTTTCTTTTCCGATTACCACACTGCCGTCTGAGAAACCGTCATATCCGTCATGAAAGTATACGATATCCTCGGGCATTCTTTGGAAGGTAGCGGAAATCTCGCACAGCTTTCTGAATTCGTCGGTGTCAAAGTTATACTCTCCTTCTTTGCCGCCGAGAAAAACTCTGTAATCGCCATCCAACAAAGCGTTAAAGAATATGACATCGTAATTATAGTTTGATATGAACGGAATGTCGGGAAACTCCTTCCTTGCCCTTACTATGTCATCAAAAGAAAGCTTTTCTTTGTCCCCAAAGATTTCGGTTGAGCCTATAAATCCGTCAATTGAGGCCGTAGATGTAATGCTGTATAACTTATCTCCGTCCTTCTCAGCAAAAAGAATATTTTCAAAATAATCGTTCGTGTCAAAAGAAGGATCCTTTGAAATGTAGTCCATAAGATTTTCAAGAAGTCCTTTTTCCACATAAGCGGCTGTATTCTGATAGCTGAACATTATTACGTCGTATTTTTCGCCGTTTAACAGGTCTTTGTTGAAGGCTTCGTTCATGGCCTGATAATCCGGGTAGTCATCGGAATAGCACTTAATCTTGGCCCTGATGTCCGAATGAGCCATGTTAAACTCATTAACCGCAGATTTTATGTCGGGGTTGGCGTAGAAGCATGCAAGCTTAATTTCCGCAATTTCGGGAACGGAGCCGGGTTCATATCTTTTTACAACCGCTTCATATGGAGTGGCAACACTTACTGTTATTGTCTCACCTTCATATTCTTCGACGGACTGTTCGAATTCATTAAAAAGAATATGAATATCACCGTCTTTGCTTCTGTAAATAGTATCAAACATCTGGGTATTTATATTAACATCAAGAAAGTCAAACAGTTTGGTAACGGCGCCGGTCTTTATGTCATAGCTTTTAAGGGATGAGTTGGAAGCTATCAGCAATTCATTCTCGGCTCCGGTATAGATTCTTGATGAGTTGGAGGCAGAAAATACTTTTTCCGTCACTTTATCCGCCTTCGGATCGTAAGCCGATACATCGCCGTTGTAGCCTTCCGTAAAATAAAGAATTCCGTCACTGCCAAGACACATATTTGCATTGCCGCCGTTGGACAAAGTTTTTTTGTAATTCAATTGCTCATTAAGTACAATCAGCCTGTCGGTAAAAGGAATGTAAGTGTAGACGCCGTCGCTTACCATACCGTTGTACAAATATGTATCCTCCGGCAAATCAACCATATCGGAGAGACATTTTTCATCCTCAACGCTTCCGTCACGCGAAACTCTGGCAATATAGAATGCCTGATTGTTTTCAGCGTAAGAGCCGGCAACAACTATGTAACCGTCTTCTGTTGCGGCCACGTAATTAATAAAGGTGTTCTCCGCTTCGAATGAAACTTCTATATCCTCAGCCGTCTGTTCCCCTGTTTCAGAATCAATTTCCCTGATATAATCTCTGGAACTCTGCTCGGCCTCATTATATATGCTGACAATATAGTACGACTTATCGCCTTTTTGACACATAAACCTTACGTAAGTGCTGCCGTCGTTACTGCGCACTTTCTTTTCAATGGTCGCAAGGTAAACGCCGTCGTCCTCCAAAGCTACTTCCGTATCGGTGGAAGCGGACTTTTCAGGCCCCGCATCTACGGATGCGGCTTCTTTTCCGCATCCGCTGATACCTATGGCAAAAATAAGAGAAAAAATAAAACAGACCGCTCTTTTTGCAACTTTCATAATAGTATTAACCCTCCATAACATAATCAATCTCAATCAATGTTTGCTATGGTTCAATCATACTTTAGGAAAGTTTCAAAAAGCAACGGCCTGCGCCAATTCTTAACATTTCTTAACAATTGTTAAGGCGTTCTTTAGATTTGTTACAATATCTCCGCAATCTCTTTGACCAGCTTCTCGGTCTTCTTCCATCCCAGGCATGCATCTGTAATGGATTTGCCGTAGACGCCTCCGCCGATTTTTTGATTGCCGTCTTCTATGTAGCTTTCAACCATGAAGCCCTTAACCAGTTTTTTTGCATCGTCGCTATCCTTGCAGAAAGAAAGTACTTCTTTGATGATGCGGCCCTGCAAAAGAGGGTTTTTGCCGGAATTGCAGTGATTGGTGTCTATTACGACTCCTGGGTGCGGAAGCTCGGTCTTGTCATACAGGGCCTTAAGTCGCATAACGTCCTCAAAGTGGTAATTGGGTGACGCAAGACCTCTCATGTCGTTAAAGCCCCTGAGTACCGCATGGGCATAAGGATTGCCCTTGGAATGAGCCGCCCAGCCTCGATAAATAAAGGAATGGCCCACGCTTGCGGCCGTAATGGCATTCATCATAACCGTCAGGTCGCCGCTGGTGGGATTCTTCATACCTACGGGCACTTCAATACCGCTGGCGGTAAGTCTGTGCTGCTGGTCTTCCACCGAACGGGCTCCGATGGCCACGTAACCCAAAAGGTCATCCACATATTTATAATTCTCGGGATAAAGAAGCTCATCGGCACAGGTAAAGCCGGTTTCTTTAATGGCCCTCATGTGAATCTCTCTGGTGGCGATAATGCCCTTAAAAAGGTCAGGCTTCTCATTTGGGTCGGGCTGGTGCAAAAAGCCCTTGTAGCCCTCACCCGTAGTGCGGGGCTTGGACGTATAAAGCCTCGGCACAATATAAATCTTCTCCTGCACCGTATCCGCAAGGCTGCGAAGTCTTGTGAAATAATCAAGCACACTCGTTTCATTGTCCGCCGAGCAGGGTCCGATTATCAAAAGAAGGCGGTCGTCGGTGCCGTCAAATATTCTTTTTATTTCTCTGTCACGTTCCTCGAAAACTCTGCGAATGTCCTCGGTTAAGGGATACATTTCCTTAACTTCCATGGGAATCGCCAGTTTTCTTTCGAAATCCATATTCATAAAGAAAACTCCTAGACTCTTAAGCTGTCTCCCGTCTCATTGTTCATGCGCCATTCGATGCAGCGCTTTAAGTAGTGTACGTAGTCGGGGTTCTTGCAAAGGCTCTTGCCTTCTACGTCTGAAATCTTGGCTACGTCGCAGCCGTTGCAGGCTGTAGTCTTCATGACGATGTTAAGAGCAGGCACCTTGGTGTCGTTAGCTATAAAAGTACCGATACCGAAAGCGGTCTTGGCCTTGCCCTTAAAGTATCTGCAGATATTGGTGGCCTTCTCAAAATCAAGGCTGTCGCTGAAGAGCAGGGTTTTGGACATAGGGTCGATACCCAAAGTCTTGTAGTGCTCTATCATAAGCTCGCCCCACTCGTAGGGGTCTCCGGAATCGTGGCGCACACCTGAGAAAAGGGTGGCAAAAGTAAGCTGGAAGTCCTTAAGGAAGCACTTGGTGGTAATGGCATCCGTAAGTGCAATACCGTTTAATACGCCGTATTCTTTAACCCATGCGTCAAGAGCGTACCAGTTGGAGTATGCGGGATTGTGTCTGTGATTGCCCTGTCCCACGCACATAATCCACTCGTGAGCCATGGTGCCTACAGGAGTAATGCCGTATTTTTTGGCCAGGAATACGTTGGAAGTACCCACAAATGTGGAATCCTTAAGCTTAGCCTTGGAAAGAGCGGAAACTGCAAGCTCCTGAGCCTCTGCGGAAAGTCTTCTTCTTAAACCGAACTCCGAGAAAGCACCCAACTCATACTCTCCCGACTCAAGCTTCTTAACCTTCTCGTCAAGACGCTCGCGGAAACTGTCGAGAAGTTCAAGGTAGTTGTAAGCCATTCTGAAATAAACTTCATTGACTATGGCAAGTGTGGGAATCTCGTACATGGAAGTATTAAGCCAGGTACCTCTGGTCTCTATGGTAAGACCGCAGGGAGCATCCGTGCCGAAGGAAAAATCGTCAAAGCGGGGCTTCCAGAGTCTTAAAAAGTCTACGTAAGAGCCTCTGATCCACTTAATGTTGTTAAGGTATTCAAGCTCATCTTCTTTGAACCGAAGGTCGCAGTACATCTTAATCTGGCGCTTAATCTCCTCCACCATTTCGGGAGTGAAATGCACGTCTTCGTTGCGGCATTTAAAGGACCATGTGGTCTTGTATTCGCTGTATTGATGATAAATGGCCTGGCCCATTGAAAACTTGTATGCATCGGTTTCAAGCAGGCTTTCTATAATAGGTTTCATATTAATCATCCTTCCTTAATTCAGATTAAGTCCATCATAGTTTAAACCCCGCCCATTTGCAATAAAAACAATGCTTTTGCAACAATTCTCCCAATGTGGTATTCTAATGAGGAAACATAGAACATTATGCTTTAAAGGTTAACAATATGAGAAAGAAAACAAAAAAAGCAGGCGTTCTGGCCGCAATAGGAATGGCCTCCGCCTTAATAGCCGCCTGCGGCAGCAAAAACGAACAGTTTAAGCCTGACGAAAATATAGCTTCAACACTTTATGCACCCGAATATTCCGACAGCGACGATTTCGATCCTGCACAGAATGAGCCATACGAAGTATACGGCCCCCCTGTCGAGGACAGCGAGTCCTCCGGGGAATCCTCCTCCGGTCTTACCTGGAGTCTTGACACATCCGGCAATTCCCGGGGTACCGACGTATCCGCCAATCTTCGTGAAGCAGAACCCGACGGCGACTTTAAGCCCGCAGAAAATATCGCAGAGCCCGTCTACGGTCCTCCCACAGGCACCGAAGAAGCCACCGAATAGGAGCGCCCATGAACAATTCAGGACTGTCGTCACAGGTCAAAAAAAAGCATTTGAATGAACTTTCGCAATACAGGGATGAGGTTTTAAGACCTCATCCCACTTTGCATTCTCTTTTTTTTGAATTAACGGTTAAATGTAACGAACACTGCCTCCACTGCGGTTCCATGTGCGGAGACATATCCGAAGAAGCGCCTTTGTCAACCGAGGAATGGAAGCAGGTCATAGATGAAGTTAAGAGAGATTTTGGCACCAAACACCCCAGACTCTGCATCACCGGCGGTGAGCCTCTTCTTCACAGGGATTTCTTTGACATCATGAACTACGCCCGCGCCGCAGGCTTCACCTGGGGCATGACCACCAACGGCACCCTCATAACCCCCGAAATCGCGCGTCGGTTAAAAGAAGCCGGCATGAGCACCGTTTCGGTAAGCGTCGACGGTCTTAAAGAAACCCACGAATGGTTCCGCCAAAGTCCCGGCAGCTACGAAAAGACCATGGCAGGCATCAAAAATCTCTTAAACGAACGTGCTTTTAACCACGTTCAGGTCACCACCGTTGTTCACAAAAGAAACATTACCGAGCTTGATAAGCTCTACGAAATCATGAAAGGTCTCGGCATCCGCTCCTGGCGCGTCATTAACATCGAGCCCATCGGCCGCGCCCGCAGTAACCCTGACCTTATGCTTGAGAAAAAGGATTACAAATACGTTCTTGATTTTATAAAGAAACACCGCTTCGAAGACAAAATGGAAGTCTGCTACGGCTGCTCGCACTATCTCCCTATTGATTACGAGCGTGAAGTTCGTCCCTGGTACTTTCTTTGCAATGCGGGAGTGTATGTGGCAAGCATCATGTACAACGGCAACATCGGAGCCTGCCTCGACATCGAGCGCCGTCCCGAACTCGTGGAAGGCAACATCCGCCGCAATTCTTTAAAAGAAGTATGGGAAGACGGCTTTAAAATCTACCGCTCCGACTTTCGCAAATGCGGTCCCTGCGCCGACTGCCCCGACTACAGATACTGCGCAGGCGATTCCTTCCATACCTGGAACTTCGATAAAATGGAGCCTTATCTCTGCCTTAAAAAAATGTTGTAACGACATGCAAAAACCTGTGCGAAGCACTCAATGCTCTGCACAGGTTTTATTTTATCTTACTCGTATATCCGTAATGGCTACTTCGTCACCCGTCAGAGCAACATAGAGCTCTTTGGGGTTATCAAGTAGCTTGGTGACGTTTTCCACTTCCACACCGAAGTTTGAGGAAGCGACCGTAACCGTATCGCCTTTTCTGACTACGGAAACGGTACACTCAACACCTTCTTTGTTCTTCTCCTTCCAGACATCCCAGCCTTTGAAGTCCTCATTCTTTTTCATGTGAATGTAGTTCTCGGCGCAGGATTCGTTGCCGGTGCCTTCACCGTTAAGCTTAACGAGAGCATATTCTTTGTAGGAGTCGCCTTCGGGCCTCTTATCCTCCGAATAATAGACTATTACGAAGGGACAATGCCAGATAAGATTGGCTGAAGGAAGGCTTTCCGCATGAAAAACAAACTTCACTTCATTGGTAAGCTTAACGGGCGCAGTTGTGGCGGAACGATATCTGTCCACCTGAATGTTGGGAAGGTCCGACTCCATTTTGTCGATGAAGTTATATTCCTTCACAAGTCGCTTAACATCGCTTGCCGTAATTACTTCGCCGGTCTTCGTAACCTCGATGTCTCTTATGCGGCAGTGCTCGCCGGTGAGGCCGATGTAAACGGATTTTGTGCTGTCGGGAAGAGCCACCGTAAGTTCTGATACGGATTCTTTGGTCTCCATACGGATTTTAACATGGTCTTCGTATTTTGCCGCAGTAATCTCGTATATGTCTGCTTTGTCCCCGAGGCCTTTTCGCTTTTTGCCCTGTTCCTTTGGCGTAGTCTCAATTTCCATGTTCCTTGCGGCAGTGTCTATAAAGTGGCCGTCGAACCAAACCTCGCCGTATTCAAGATAACGGTAATTCTCTATCTCTCTCGCAGGGCCGTGAACTCTTCGGTTATAAGAATCGTAAAGGATAAAAGAAGGAGCCGAGAACTCTTCTTCTTTGACCTTATCCGGGGTGCACTTAAAGGTAATGCGGGTATAGGCGGAAGTAATCTCTATACCGTTTGAAATCTTTTCTCTGTAGGCCTTGCAGTCCAGTTCCTTCTCTACTTCGTATATTTCGGGACTGACTTCTTCGTTTAACTGGTCCATAACCTTGACCATAAGGTCTGCGTATACAGGGTCGAAGCGTGTACCCGACAATTTGATAAAGTCTTCTCTCACCGTCTGATAAGGAAGTGCATCTCTGTAGGCCTTTTTGCTCATCATGGAGTCATAGGCTTCGCAGACACCAATAATTCTTGCTATTTCAGGTATCTTTTCGCCCTTAAGACCGTCGGGGTAGCCGCTTCCGTCGTACCACTCACCGCTGTGATATATGGCATCTCTTAAATACGGGAAATCCGTAAAGTTTGAAAGAATTTCGCTTCCTGCTTCAAGCTTTAACTTATTGAAGCCGCTCTCATCTTCGTTGTTTTCTTCTTCCTCGATGATACGGTCGTCGATTCCTATAATACCCACGTTGTTAAGAAGGGCTGCGTAATAAATCCTGTCGCATTCATCATCGCTTTTTCCGCCCATTCTCGCCACTCTTCTGGCTATTTCCGCAACCCTTACGGAGTGACCGTGACCGTAGCGGTGCTTTTTTTCTTCGGCCGTCATAAAAGCTGTGGACAGTTGGTTAAACATTCGCAGAATGTTCTTGTTTTCTTTTTGCAGCTCACCCATCTCAATCTTGTGAGCCCTCATTACCGCTTCGTTAACGTCAAGGTAAGTAAATATGTACAAAGAAATGGACACAAGAACCATAGCCATGTTAACGATGGATAATCCGTAGGTAAATATCTGAATTATCGCCATTACTATGGGTACAAATATATAAAGAACAAGGGATGTGTAAATATACTTGCCCACATTCCTTAAATACTTTCTGATGGCGGTATACTGAATGAGGGGGCATAGCACGGGTATAACGTAGCAACCCAAGAACAACGGTCCCCGGTGATAATAGTTGTTCTCATCAAAATAGTAGTAAAATCCCTTGAACTGGGAAATAACAACCATTACCATTTCCACAACGGAAGCGATTGCAACAAACTTTAATCGTTTGGGCACCTTATCGGTGGTCTTCGCCACTCTTAAAATAAGGTCGATAATATACTGGTCAAAAACCAGCACAATGGCCGCCGTAAGGAAGAATACCATGAAATTGCTGAGCCTTACGAGGATGTATCCCTTCCTTGTAATGTTGCCTGCATATATGTATGCCATACGGTCAAAATACAGCAGGAAAGTGGCAACAAACTCCATGAGAATAAGGATGGCCCTGTTCTTTTTATTTAAGAATTTTGTAAAGAACAAAAGCAGCGCAAAAGTAACGCAGGCTGCGCTTAAGGCAAGCATTATATTTAATTGATGCGCCCTTATAAAGTCAAACATATGCCCTTAAACTCCCTTACTGTTTGTGAAGTATAAAAAACTCCTGAAGCTTTTCAAGAAGTTCGTCCCTTTGAATGTTTTTCAAAAAATAGCCTTCGGGACGAAGCGCCACCACTGCCATAACGCTTTCTTTATCGCTCTTTCCGGTAAGAAACATAACCGGTATGTCCTTAGTCTCCGTATCGGCTCTTAACATTTCAAGCACCTGCGGTCCGCTTGTTACAGGCATTTCATGATCCAGCAGGATAAGGTCTACCTTGTTTTTTCCAAGGAATTTAATGGCCTGTAAGCCTGAATTTGCCATTGATACTTTATACGTATCCTTAAGCCACTGCCTGACCAAAGAAAGATACTGAGGGTCGTCGTCCACTATTAAAATGCTCTTTCTAAACTCTCCCGAGTCCATTTTCTCAAAATACTCAGACACGGTTTTTGCATACTCTTCGTTGTCCACCGGTCTTTGGAATGTTCTATAAATCAGGTGTCCGTTAAACTGATGTGATACGGATTCAATCTCCTGTCTTTCTCCGATGAGTATCATCTGACCGTCCTTTTCATCAAGGGTATCCGAAAGAAAATGAACCACATCGCTTTTAGGCTCCCATCCGCCTTCCATAAACAGGGTTACCAAAGTTGCTTCCTTCCATGCGGCATTAATGTCGTTAACCGTACACGGTACAAAAGAACAATCCACTCCCGCTTCCTGAACTTTTTTTACGAATACTCTTACTATAAATGATTCTTTTTCCGCTATGAAAAGCATTCTGTTTGTAGTCGCATCTGCCATGTTTTTTCTCCCCTCTTTATTCTCCTATGCCCATAAGTTTTTCCATTGCATCCCAGTCAAAGGTCTTTAAAAGTTTTTCAAGCTCTGACATCTTTTCGGCCTCCTCCTTTGGAAGCTTGTAGCCTTTAAGCCCTTCCAGTATCATTTCAACCGAGTCATAATCCATCTGCGGTATTACGTCATTTAATGCCTCATAAGCACCTTTAAGTTCAGACTCGGGAATGTCTTCAAGGCCTGAATCGTCCTTCTCTTCCTCCTTCATTCGGGACAGTTTTTCTTTGTACCCGGCGTAATCCTTAAGCAGTTTCTCGGTATTGGCATCGATAAATTCTTTGTCCTCACGATTGCCTGCATCCTCAAGGTCTGCGCAGAGTTTAGACAGTTCCTGTGCTCCGATAATACGCGCCGAGGATTTAAGAGCGTGGACCTTAATGGTATAAAGTCTTATATTGTCCGCATCATAGGCATCCTTAATAACTCTTGAGTTGTCGTCTATTGTGTCAAGGAAGAGTTTTAGCGCGTATATATAGTTCATGACGCCTCCGGAATTGGCAATACCCTCATCGGCATTGATTCCGTCTGTTTCCTTGACCCAGAGCATGTTGTCCGGAAGCTCCGTTATCTCTTCCACCACAAAGTCTGAGGAAGGCTTCTCCATCATTTCCTCCGGAAGATGTTTCATGATGGTCTTTTCCAGTGTAAGGGAATCAACGGGCTTTGACAGGTATCCGTTAAATCCTTTGGACTTGTAGAATTCTTCCCCGGCGGTGGAGTTGGCCGTAAGCGCGTAAACCGGAAGGTCAGGCAGGAACTCACGTATCTTGGCAACCGTCTCGATACCGTCCATTCCGGGCATCATGTGGTCAAGAAGCACCACATCGAAGTGATTGTCCTTTAATTTACCGAGGGCGTCTTCACCGCTTGAGGATGTGGTAACAAATACCTTGGTAGCCTTTAAAAGTCCCTTAATAACGTTTAAATTCATGGAGTTATCGTCTACTACCAGCACATCCGCATCGGGAGCGATAAACTGAGGAATGTAAGGACCGCTTGCCGCATTCTGATCATGCTCGATAAACGCACCGAGAGGACTTGCATCCACAATCTTTTGATTAATGGTTAAAATAAACTCGGAGCCTTCCCCGTAGGTACTTTCGCACCAGAGTTTACCTTCCATAAGTTCCGCAAACTTTCTGGAAATATCAAGGCCCAGGCCCGTTCCCTGAATGCTGCTGTTTTTGACTTCGTCCAGTCGTTCGTAGGCTGAGAAGAGTTTTTCTTTGTCCTCTTCTTTTACGCCCATACCCGTATCGATTACGGAGAAACGAAGCATTGCAACGTCGCCCTTTCTCTCCGTCATGTCTACGTTAAGTGAGATGCCGCCTTTATCCGTGTATTTAACAGCATTTGTTAAGAGGTTTAAAACAATTTGTTTTATTTTTCCGGCATCACCGTACATTCTCTTAGGGAGAAGTTCATCCACCACAACGTCAAAAGTAAGTTCTTTTTCCGTACTCTTGCCGCGAATCATGGAAACAATGGAGCGAAGGGTGTCAAGAACGTCGTACTCCTGCTCCACAAGGTGCATCTTGCCGGACTCAATCTTTGACATATCAAGAAGGTCGTTAATAAGGCTTAAAAGGGACTCCGATGCATTTTTTATGTCCAAAGAATAATTCATCATGGAGAGGAAATAACTCTTCGGAACGTTTGACGCATCCTCACGCATTATCATCTCGTTCATACCCATAATGGTGTTGATAGGGGTTCTGATTTCATGAGAGATATTGGCAAGAAATCTTGATTTGGCGGTGTTTGCCCGCTCCGCTTCTTCTTTGGCATTGCGGATTTCTTCGTACTGCCTGTTAACCACGGTGGACCTCATGATGCGCCATACCGCAAAGCCTGCGATGCCCGCAACTATTACGCCGATAAGTACTCTTACCAGCAAAAGTTCCATTACCTTGGGACTTTTTACGATTCTATAGGTGTCGTCCTGAATGACCGCATCGTTATGCTTATCAAGTATCTGAATGTGAAGCGTGTAATTGCCGTAAGGAAGGCCTGTGTATTCCAAAGAAGTAAGATTGCTCCTCGGAGCCGTAATTCCTTCGTCCTTGCCGCCCTCAAGGAATACGTGAACTGTAGGATTTAACATCGTATAGTCCATTACGGAAGCTGCAATCTGGATACGTCCGTCTGCGGCGGGAATTCTGAATACGCCTTCTTTGTCCGCCGTAATGCGCATGTCGCCGCAGGAAATATACTTAACGGCTGTTCTTATTTCTTCGTTGGTTTCGTAATATTTATTTATATTAACCTTTATTACACCGTTTCTTCCGGGGATAAAAAGCTGACCGTCTTCATCAATTGTGCCGAAGGAATTGCCGGTGATGGCATAAGGAAGGCCGTTTTCCACGGTGTAGAGCCTGTAATCGGTTATGTTGTCCTTAATCATGTCATCGGCCTTTACGACATAGATTCCGTATGAAGAAAGAATCCATGCATTCCCTTCTCTGTCAAAATAAAGGTCGTAGTTGTTGTTGTAAGGAAAGGTTGTTACAGCCTTAACTTTTCCGTCCTTAAAATATTCGATAGAGTTTGAGGTGATTATCCAGTGCACGCCCCTGGCCTCATCCCACTTAACCCTCATGATGACATCACTTGTAAGACCGTCGTCGCGGCCCACTCTGTAGACATCTTTTCCTTTAATCATGTAAAGGCCGTCACCGTCGGAACCCGCCAGAACGGAGCCGTCTTCCATAGTGCAGAGTGTTAAGAATACAGTGTTGGTGATGCCTTCTTTGGCTCCTACGGTCCAGCGTACCGCGCCGTCTTTAATAACCGCAAGGCCGCCGTTGGTGCCGGCATATACTTTTCCGTCATCCGAGAAAGCAATGCATCTTACATGGTTGTTCGGAAGGCCGTTGGCTGTAGTGTAGGAAGTAAGGGAACCGGTGCCGGCATTAAAGCATACAAGGCCGACATCGTTTGTATACGTAGCTACCCAAAGGTTACCGGAAGCATCAACCTGCATGCTGCGAATTCTTACCTCACCAAGATACTGCTTAAGCTTATTATTCTGATGCTCCAGTTTACGGTTAATTATCTCTATTCCCTTATCCGTACCTATGTAAAGACAGTTGTCATATATGCATACCGTATTGGTTACTTCTCTTTTAAGTCCCGCTTCATCTGTTACGTCCACAAAGTTATTGGTTACAAGCTTCATGGCGCCCTGAGTGGATGAAGCAACCCAGATATTTCCCTGATAATCTGCGGTTGTCATCTCAATTCCGCTGTTAAAGGGTATATTCGAAAGAAGATTAAAATCATGGTCGGAATCAAGGTATCCCACCTGATTTATGGAGGAAACCCATACTCTGCCGCAGTCATAGCTTAACCAGTGAACCTCATCCATCGGCGAAACCCTGATTCTTTCAAGGTTTAATACTCTGCTTCCGAAGTCGCCGTAATAAACATATCCGCCCTCGGTACCTATATACAGTTTTCCGGGCTGTTCAGGGTCCGCAAGAAGGGTGGTTATCTTGCCCATGTTAAGGTCGGAGCTTGCATATGTCTTGGTAATCTCACAGTCAAGGACAGAAAAAATAACACCGTTTGCAGTCTGGCCGAAAATAAGACCGTTAGGATCCGCATCCAGTTTTAGTACACGTTCTCCCGACACAAAACCGTTGTGAAGCTCGTGCACCTGGTTCTTACCGTCGATATAACATACTCCCGCGGTTGTTCCTATGAAAATATTTCCCTTTAAGTCTTCCTCAAAGATTCTTATGGAAGAAGAAGGAAGACCGTCCTTATAAGTAAAATGGGTTGAATTTTCGCCATCGATTACCACTACGCCGTTGTCATTGGTTCCTACCCAGATTCGCCCTTTGCTGTCTTCAAAAATGGCTCTTGCGCTGGTAAGACCCTTTGCAGTATCCATTCTTTCGAAAACGGAACCGTCGTATTTGATGACACCACTGTATCCTCCCATCCATATGGATCCGTCGGAGGCTCCCATAATGTACATGGTATCCGACGTGGGAAGGCCGTTTGAAGCATCGTAAACTTCCGTGGTATAGCCCACTTCCGCTATCTGTCCGCTGGCAGCATATCCCCCGCCGAAAGTCGCATATTTGTCGTAAGCGCTGTTAGGTGTGTAATGTCCGGCCATGGTAACCGTCTTATGTGAAATTGAAATTATAAGAAAAAGAATTACGGACACAGCCGTCTTATACTTCTTTCTTTTGCTTACATTCTTCACAAAAAACCTCCTCACGTAAAAACTTACGCGTTTTCATTGTACTTTCGTAAAATAACCTTTACTTCGGGAATTGACTCCATGAACACTTCGACGCACTTTGGATCGAACTGGGTGCCGGAGCCTTCCTGAATCATGGCCAGGGCTTCCTCAAGGGGGAAAGCAGGCTTATATACTCTTGGCGACGTAAGAGCATCAAATACGTCCGCAACGGCCGTAATACGGGCAGAAAGGGGAATAACTTCTCCGTGAAGTCCCTCGGGGTAACCCTTTCCGTCCCAGCGCTCGTGGTGATAGGTCGCCATGTTTTTTGCTTCTTTTAGGTAGTTCTCGCCTTCCACCGTTTTGATTGCTTTTTCCATAATCTTTTCGCCCGCGGTGGTATGGGTTTTCATGATTTCATACTCTTCTGCGGTAAGCTTGCCCGGCTTGTTAAGCACGTTATCGGGTATGTTAATCTTACCTATGTCGTGAAGCGGCGCGCTTCTTACTATGTCTGACATAAACTGGGGAGTAATCTTTTCGGCGTAGTAACCCTTTTTCTTTAAGCCTTCCACAATTATCTTTACGTAAGCCGCCATCTTCTGTATATGGGCCCCGGTGTCTGAGTCTCTGTTTTCAACGAGGTCCGCCATGGTAATAATAAGGCCGTCCTGCATCTTTGCCGTGGATTCGGTGTATCGTCTGAGGCTTCGCATCTGCTCGGCCTGATTGGCTGCCATATCGCTTATGGAATAATAAAGTTTTTCAACCTCATCATCGGTACTGATATCAAGGGAACGAATGAGCTTGAGGGCTTCGTCCATTTTCTTTTGCTCACTGCCGGCACTTATAAACTTCTCAACCGCCAGGACTATGGAAGTGATGGGGTACACAAGATTCGCTCCGGTTATAAAGAAACCGTACATAAGTGTTAACAGGAACAGACCCGCCAGCATAAGCATGATTCGTGCAAGGTAATCACGCATGTTTTTTGTCATATAGTCTATGCGGACTTCCGTCAACACATGATAAACACAGTTGCCCCTTTCATTGTATACCGGATGGAACACAACTATCTGCGTAGCGTTCGAAGTCCTTACCATAATCGGTTCGACTCTCTCACCCTGTAACAGTTTAACCTTCCGATCGAGTGCATATTCGGGAATCGGTATAAAAGTACCCGGAGCAGAGCCCTCTACACTTTCACCGTCATACATATAATCGGGCTCACATATCACAGTCATTCCCGCCTCGCCTATCTTCACTGCGGCTATATAATTCACGTTTAACGCCTTGCTGCGGATTAATCCGAGCACACTTTCGGTTTCTTCGTATCCTTCGGCTTCCCGACCTTCTTTTATAAAGCTGTCAACAGAATCAATCGGTATCATTCCGGCCGCCAAAGAAGCCGTACTTTCGGCTATATGCGTCCTCTCTTCAATCATGTTGTCAATATAGATTCTTACACCTACCCAGAATACGGCAACCACCAGGATAAAAGACATGCCCATGAGAATAAAGGTCATCTTGGTGCGAACGGAGTGCTTGTTTCCTTTGGTCCATGCGCGCATTATCTTCTTTTCCCTGTCGGTAAGGGCCCGCTGGCGCCAGCTGCTTCCCCGAATCTGTTCTTTGGTTTTTTCGGGCATATACTTAATTATGAGAAGTGCCAAAAGCAAAGATATAGTCTTGTCCGGAACATTAAGAAGAGTATTTACAAAGAGGAATATCACAAAAGAAGGAAGTCCCAGAGACTGGGACAAAATAGATACGTTTACTGCCACAAAAGAATTCTGCGGCATATCAAAAAGACGCCACTGAATAAGGGAACCGAGGACACCGCTTATTAATACCGAATAAAGCGCCAGCATAGATACGTTCTTTAGACTTTTTAAGCCTTTGGTGTCTACAAAACGAGCGGTAACAAGGGCTATGGAAGCGTTTACGACAGCGAAATATACAGCCTCGTGGTTAAAGGCAAGGCATAACATGTTAGTCATTATCGCAACCAATACTCCGGGGAAATAGCCTCCGAGAACCGTTATGGCAAAGGTTCCGATTGTGTCAAAAAACAATGGAAGATTGAATTTATATGTAAGAAAGGCGCACACTGCGTTGACAATTATCGCAAGAGCAACGTAGACCGTGCATACCACTCGGTCTTTTCTTTTTTCACGTGACGTGGATTTCAAATTATTGCCTCCGAATACAGAGATTGTCGGGCATAGATACCCAAAATCAATGATAATATCAGTCTATTAGCGAATTCTTAAATGAAAAAAGCCCGAATGCTTATTACATTCGAGCCTTTTGTTACGATTTTTTATTATTTATTTTTCACTTTGAAATAAACCTGATACGGTTCATAACCCACTTCGTTTAACTTTATGAAGTTAATGCCCGGGTCCTGATTCTCGGTTTTGTAGAAGGTCCTGAAATCGCCCCACTGTCGCTCCGTATCTGCGGAGAGCTCCTTGCAGGGGTCTCCCGTTACCTTAAGCACTCGTTCTTCTTTGCACACTCCGGCAAGAACGTCGGCGCCGTATCTGTAAGCTCCCACGGTCTCATCATCGGGAAGGGTGATGAATTTAAGACCGATGGGAAGAATTACGGTCACGCGGTCTTCTTTGTCCCAGACGCGCTTAATCTTAACGAACTCGGCGGTATTGTCGGTTTCTTTTATGAGTTCGCCGTTAACCAAAACCTTGGCCTTGGCGTTAATCCACTCGGGAATTCTTACATAAACCGTTGCCTCGGTATTCTCGGCAGGTTCAAGGGAAATAACGTATTTCTTAAAGTCCGGCTTATTGGCAAAGGCAGCCGCTGTATCGTTAACCGTCTGTTTGGCATTGTTCTCGGAAGAATTCATAAGGCTTCCGTTCATGCGGTCCTCACGCACCTTAAGGGTTACGGGCACATCTCCCGCCATGAAACTTACGTCGGAATCAACGTACTGGGTTACGTAGATGCTGCTTCCGTCATTATAGAAAATGTGGCGGTTCCATGCGGCATTGGCCTGTACCATGGTTCCGTGACAGCAAAAGAAAGAATCTCTCTCCCCGGCCCAGTCCTTCCTAAGTCCTGCCTTAAGAGGAAGGAAGTATGTAAGGAGTCCGTCGCCTTTGCTGCCCTCGTAAGGCATACCCTGCCAGTATGTCTGAGCCTTAATACCGTTTTGAACGTTTAACTCAATGTACTGTGAGTATGCAGGATCCCCTGTAAGTTTAAACAAAAAGTCCGCCACGCGAATCATGTTGTAAACGGTGCAATGTTCCTGGTTCTTGTCTCCGAGACGGGCTTTAAGCTTCATCTTGGGAGTCCAGATTTCGCCCTGGGTTTGACCGCCGGTTACGAAAGCGCCTCTGTCGGTTACAGCGCATTTCCAGTATGCCTTAACTATATCAAGCCACTTCTCTTCTTTGGTCACTTCATAGGCTCTTGCGCAGCCCATAATCTCGGGAATGGTGGTGTTGGCATGCATGTTGGTAAGAACGTCTTTGCCCTCAAGGAGAGGGTCAAAAAGGCGGCCTCTGTAATAGCGGCTTAAAAGTCTTTCGTACTTCCTGTCACCCGTAATCTCCAGTAAGTCTGCCCAGACTTCCAGCATTCCTCCGGTTTCCACGTCTAAAATATCGTCAAATTCTTCGCGGGTAAAGCCTTCGCTCCACTTATCAAACCAGTCTGCAAGGTGGTCCGCAATATCCAAAGCTTTCTCAAGCTTCATAATCTTGTATACGTCCACAAGACCCATGAAAAGCTTATGAATGGTGTACTGGGGAGCCCATACGGCTTTGCCTTTGGCAATCCAGTGAAGGTATTTTTCGGGAATGGAGCAGGCCCATTCGCCGCCGTTGTCTATCTGGCACAGCTTTAATTCATCAAGGATTGCGGAAGTCTTGGCATAAAGTTCAAGGTCTTCTTTTTCCTCATAGATAAATGCCGCAGCGGAAAGCCAGTGTCCCAGGAAATGGCCTCTTAACTGGCAGGACAAATCCTCCCAGCCGTCAAGAGCCTCCTTGTTATTGCCGCGTCCCGTAATACGACCGGCCTCATACTGGAAGTTCCTGAGAAGCTGCCAGTTTTCAAGAGACATCAGGTACTGTCTGTTGCGCGCCTCGCGACGTCTTAAATCTCCGTCGTAGATTTTAACGTTTTTTCCTCGTAATTCTTTCATACTCATAATCCTTTATTTATCTTATTAAGCGACTTTCTCCGTCTATCACGAATCTGTCGTCACCTTTAACGGTCATTGTGAGTTTGGAATTCTTCTCGTCCCACTTAAAGCACTGGATGCTGTACTCGCCCTTTTCGTAGCCGTAGCCCTCTCCCGCGTCATTGTAAAGGTCAAAAGAACAGTTCTTGCCGGCATATACATTTAAGTACATCCAGCCTTTCTCCATAACGGGAAGAATGCTTCCGGCCCTAACAAACAGAGGAATTCTGTCTATTGTTGCCTTGACCTCAACATACTGTCCGCCTTTGTAACGGGTATTGGTGTAAAAGTCCACCCACTCGGTACCCTTGGGAAGCCAAACGGTTATGGTTTTCTTTTCCTTAATGGCCTTGCCGGATTCATCGTAGTACATAGGCCTGGTAACGGGACAAACCATAAGGCTGTCGCCTACCATGAACTGCTTTAAGTCCCTGTAGCTTTCTTTGTCCTTAGGGAAGGCAAAGAATAAGGGCTTAATAAACATCTTGTCCTTAAGACTTACGGATGCGGCTACAGAATAAATATACGGCATGAGGGTTTCTCGTAAATTAATGGATGCCACAATTGCATCATAGAAGGGCTCACCCTTCTCGCCAAAATTCCAGGGCTCTCTGCACACATCGGTGCCGTGGCTTCTGAACATTGACAGGAATGTACCGTACTGAAGCCATCTTGTGTAGAGTTCTCTGTAGCCGAAATTGTCGGCGCCGTCCTCATATCTTCCGTTCCAGTACCACTCGCGGCCCTTCTTGACAAAGAAAGCGCCTATATCAAGTGTCCAGTAGGCCATACCGCACACCGCAAGTGAAAGGCCTGCTGTAATCTGCTTGTTGAATACGTCCCAGCTAGCGCTGATATCGCCGGACCATACCACCGCACCGTAGGATTGCGAGCCGTAATAACCGCTTCTGGTAAGGTTAAGTACACGCTTGTCCGGACGCTCTTTTCTTAATCCTTCGTAAAGGTTTTTGGCATGGTATAAGCCGTAGCCGTTACCCTTGTCTATGTACATAGAATCCATGCAGCGTTCTTTGAATGCGGCGAAAAGTGCCTCGGGAAGGGGTTTCTCCCGTACTTCCCACTCAGGAGTGATGGGCTCGCTTGAGTCGCACCAGAAGCTCTCCACGTTCTCCGAAAGAAGGCCTTCTTTGACCTGTTTGAAATAAAGCTTACCTGCCTTTTCATCATAAGCATCGTATACGTTGGTACCCGGAAGAAGGAGGTTTTTGGCCGCAAATTCTTTATAATTCTGAGTCTTCTCGTTCATGGAAGGCCAGATGGAGAGCATGAAGTGAACGCCTTTGTCGTTAAGTTTTTTGACCATTTCCTTCACATGAGGGAAACGCTTTTTGTCAAAAATCTTCTCTCCCCACATTCCGTCTTCCCAGCTCATCCAGTCAAGGACTATGCAGCCGAGGGGAATGTCTCTTTTTACAAATTCGTCGGCAATCTCAAGAATTTCTTTCTCGGTTTCGTAGCGTTCTTTGGACTGAACGTAGGAATATGCCCACTTGGGAAGCATTACAGCGGAGCCCGTCATACGGCGGATATTTGAAACTATATCCTCGTAGGATGCGGGAGTCATGAACATGTAATCTATATAACGGTCTGCCGAAGTGTATATATATGTGCCGTAAGAAGTATCCGAAAAGATGGCGGGGCTCATGGTGGTGAACATTACGCCGTAGCCTTTTGAGGATACAAATACAGGCAAACTGATCTGTTTGTTGGCCTGATGAATGTATCTTGTGGTGCCGCGATGATTGAATACACCTTCCTCGTACTGACCGAGGCCGTAGATTGCCTCATCTTTGTCAAACACGAAGTGGGTTCTCGTCTCATAAAAACTGTCGTAATACTCGCGCTCGGCACTCACAACGCGCTTTTTGATACCGTCAGCAGTCTTAATGTCCATGGTTTCAATTTTGCCGTTTTTCTTAAGCCTCAAGGCATCAAACTTGCTAAGCATTTTTTCTTGCAAAGGGTCCTCCGAAAACAAAAGTGTACCCTTTTTATAGTAAGACACTGCGCCCGTAGCCTTGTCCACGGATACTTCCAGTTCTCCGGAAGTAAGCTTATATTCATTCTTGTATTCCTGTGCCGAAAAGCTCTTGGGTGCGCTCAGGGTCATATACTCGCCCTGACCCGCCTTAAACTCTCTTCCTTCGGTAAAAGAAACCCTTACGGAATTGCCCTCATAAAAACCAATTCTGGTGGTGCCGAATTCGCTATAGAAAAAAGCGAGTCCGTCTTCTTTTTTGTATGAATCAATACTTCTCTTAGGTGCTTTAACTGGTGTAAGCATGGTTATCATTCTCCTATTGTAAATTAAAAATGCTATTTGGTAAAACGTTTTTTCACTTTTTATAAAGAAGGCGAAGAGTTACTCTTCGCCATTATATTCACTATCTGACTGAATCCCTTAAAACAAGCTCACAGGGAACCATTGTCTTGTAGGCGGGCTGTTTTCTGAAGTCCTCGTCCTCAATTTCTTTTATCATAAGTTCCGCACAGGTCTCACCCATTTTTTTAAGGGGAAGCTCGCAGGTGGAAAGCATGGGGGTCATAAACTCGGATACTTCTCTGTTGTCAAATCCGAATACGGAAATATCCTTACCCACTGCAAGGCCTGCCTCGGTTATCGCATCATATGCGCCGGCAGCCATAAGGTCGTTCATGCACCAGATGGTGTTAACTCCCATCTCAAGAAGCCTGCGTGCGTATTCTTTGCCTGATTTTCTCTCCCAGTCGGCAAAGAAAACTATGTTTTCATCGTATTTGATACCATTCTCGTTAAGTATCTTTTTGTAGCCTTTTAAACGCTCTACGGTATGAAGGTTCTCTTCTTTGCCGGCAATAACGCCTATACGTTTGTGTCCCTTCTTAATGAGGTAGTCGGTAAGAAGTTCAGCTCCTCCGCAGTCATCAATAAGTACCGATTTGTAATCCCTTAAGGTGGAATGACCATAAGCGAATACTACCGGAATCCCGTAATCCTCGGGAATGTTATTAAGTACGTGTCCGTGGGCCGCAACATATATTACACCGTCCGCACGCATGGCCTGAGCCTCCAAAAGCGCGGGTGAAGTGTTTTCTCTTAAGGTTTTTTCGTCTCCTAAATTAACGCCTGTTTTTTTCCATTTTTCGTACATGCTCATGTTAATTAAGATGCTGCGGTAGCCTTTAGACTCGCACACATCCATAATGGCCTCTACGATAGGGGGAGTTGAGAACTGCAAAAGTTCCTCAGCAATAATACATATGCACTTATTGTTCTGGCGTCGCATTCCCTGTGCAAAGAAATTGGGGCGATAACCCGTCTTCTCCACTACCTCCAAAACTCTTTTTTTGGTCTCCTCCGTCATGTTGGATTTACCGTTTAGGATATTGGAAACGGTACTGGGAGAAACATTGCACATCTTTGCGATTTCTTTTACTGTAATCACTTTTATGACTCCTTTAGGCCTTATGCTTAGCATGAGGCAAACAGGGTTGATGTCTTTATAATATACCCCTGCCGGCAAAACCGACAGGGGTACAGTGCACAAAATTTCAAAAACTTACTTTGCAGCCTGCATAGCCTCAAGTTCAATAGTATACTTGTCTACATCGAACTTGTAAAGCTGTTCAAATCCTAAGCTGTCAAGGTTTGTGGTCATTGTATCCCACATGGAATCAAATTCTGCATCGTTCTTTGCAAAAATCATCTTCCAGGATGCATCCTTAACTTCCTGACCTACCTGGTTTCTGATAACTGTGATATCAGCATCTTCGGAAGGAAGAGATACGGATACGCTGGGTCTTACAAGAAGTGCATTGTGAGCCTTCATCCAGTCAACGGGTTCTGCAACACCGAATCTAGCGGACCACTCGTTCTTGGTCTTGGTAGCGGTAGCTGCTTTCCAGGATGCCCAGTGAGTGTTACCATAGCATTCGCCTGTGTTGGGGTTAGTGGAGATAGAGCTTACGATCCACTGGTTGATAGCGTTGTTACCGTCAGAGTAACCTGCTCCGCCGTACTCTTCGGGAACGGGAAGGTTGTCCATAAGAGCGTTGTCGTTCATAATGGTGTACTTGCCGTCAGCGCCGACAGTGTAGTTGAAGCCTTCGATACCGCAGTGCTGGAAGGTAACACCTTCGGGAGATGCGTACCAGTCAAGGAACTTCATGATGCGGTCGTATTTTTCTCCGTCAACGCCTGAGCCAACGCCGAAGATACGTCCTGAGCCATAGTATGTATCAGATGTTGTGTAGTATTTCTGATCCAGAACAGGGATGAAAATCATACCCTTTCCGTCTGCAAGTCTCTCCTGGGTGTTCCAGAAACCAACCTGCCAGCTGTACCAGAATGTGTAAACACGGCCGGAGCTCATCTTTGCACAAGCTGCATCCCAGTTCTGAGAACCGGAATCGGGGTCAACAAGACCCATCTGGTTAGCTTTGTATAAGAATTTAAGCATCTTGTAGTAAGTACCGTTCTTGTCGGTAAGAGGGATGAACTTGTCATCTGTGGTAAGGATTGCGGAACCCTTAATCTTTTCGCCGTACCAGGTGGTAAGCTGAACAACGTTGGCGATACCGATCATACCGTCGTTGTTGTCCCAGTCGGGCCAAAGTGAGAAGCCGTATGCGGGATCTCCGTCTTCGTTGGTGGGGTTAGCATCCTGAATCTTCTTAATGGTGTCAAGAAGTCCGTCAAGGTCAGCAATGTCGGGAGCGCCTACAGCGTCATATAAATCCCAACGAAGCATGGGGCTTGAGTAAACAACATCATCAGAGAAAGATGTGGGAGATGTATTGGTCATCTCACAAGGGATTCCGTAAACAGCGCCTGTGGTGTTGCCGGGAACGCCACTGTTGTAAGCGGTAATCTGTCTGTCGAATTCCATAAGGTTGCTGCAGTTCTTGATTTCTCCGCTGATATCCTTAATGAGACCTGCCTGTACACAGTCTGTGAAATGAGCGGGGTCAAGTAATACGATATCACCGAGGTTACCGGTTGCTGTTCTGGTCTGGTAAACAGCATCGCCTGCAACCTGGGGAGCAATAATGTTAAGTTCGATGTTGAAACGATCCTTAACAACCTTTGCAAACCAACCGGTCTGTGTGCCCTGATAGTTGGCAGCTTCATCGTAAATTTCGATGGTAAGAAGCTCATCGGAAGAAGCACCTGTGTCTGTGGAAGTGCTCGCATCAGCTTTCTTTTCCGTTGAAGCTGAAGCAGCGCCGCCGTTACCGGAATCTGTGGTCTTGCCACAACCGGTAAGAGATGCCGCAACCAAAGTCAGGGAAAGTAATAATGCAACTACTCTCTTTTTCATAATATCCTCCTTTAAGAATATGAAAGTAAATAGTTTTATATCTAACGGCCCACCCGTTAAATATCGTAAATTAACCCTTTACGGCACCGATCATAATACCTTTGGTGAAGTATTTCTGGAAGAAAGGGTATACCAGAAGAATGGGTGTAACAACCACGATTGTAACCGTCATTCTTACTGATGTTGCAGTCTGCATCTTGGCCATGGAGGCTGCAATGTTGGCAGATGAAGAGCTGCCGTTTAACAGTGCCTTAATGGAGCTTGACTGGGTGATGTACTGGTACAGAACGAACTGAAGGGTGTTAAGCTTTTTGTCCGTAATGTAAATCAGTGTATCCTGGAAAGCGTTCCACTGGTTAACTGCCGTGAATATTGCTACGGTTGCCAGAATCGGCTTAATAATCGGAAGCATTATTCTAAAGAAAATGGTAAGCGTCCCCGCTCCGTCTATTGTAGCCGCTTCTCTTAACTCACCGGGAGTAGCCTCTATAAATGTCTTACAAAGGATCATATAGAAGGGGCTTATGGCCGTAGGCAATACGTAAATCCAGAAGTTATTGGTAAGCTTAAGGTTGCTCATGGTAATGTAGAGCGGAATAACACCTGCGTTAAAGTACATCGTAGCCGCAATAAGTCTGAACCAGAACTTTCTGCCCCACATGTTTTTGCTGGTAAACATGTATCCGAGGAAGGCTGATGTAAATACCACCACCAGTGTTCCGATGCCTGTTCTTAAAAGCGAAATCTTGGCTGCATCAAACAAACCTTCAAGCTTCATAACCGAAGCATAGTTTGTAAAATGAATCTCATGAGGCAGGAAAATAATCTTACCTTTATCACTCAAAGTGTTGGAGCTTATGGAGTTGATAAAGATGTAGTAAAAAGGGTAAACACATACGAATGCGAATATTGAATATACAAAATATGTGATTACGCTTATCAGTTTGTCTCCGAAAGAAGTCTTGTAGTGAACTTTGGAGGGTGTAAATTCGTATTCTTTGTTCTTCTTCATACCGCGCACCCCCTTAAATAAATCCTTCGCCGCGCACAAGCTTGGAGAATCCGTTTGTGAGGGTGAGTAATATTACGCTGACAATAGTCTTTAAAATGCTGACCGCTACGGAAAGCGAGTAACCGCCGCTGCCCATTGCCAGGTTGTAAACGTATAAGTCAAGTACCTGGATGTACTCTTTGTTGAAGGAGTTCTGGAATACGTAGAACTGCTCCATACCGTTGGTTAAGAAGTTAGCAAGGTTGAGCATTACGATTACAAAGTAGGTAGGTAAGATACTGGGAATCGTGATATGACGGATAATCTGCATGCGGCTGGCTCCGTCAACCTTGGCGGCTTCTATCATCTGTTCGTCTATACCGGTTATGGCCGCTATGTACATGATGGCCGCCCATCCGGCATTCTTCCAGGTCAGCCACAGCCATTGTTTAAAATAGATATGCTCGGTTGACTTTAAGAAGTCTATGGGTCTGTCTATTAAGTGAAGATTCATAAGTACCGTATTTACAACACCAGTGCTGTTAAGTACGGAATATGCAATTGAGAAAACAAGCACCCAGCTTATGAAGTTAGGTATTGTGGTAACCGTCTGTACGAATTTCTTAAAGGGAACACATTTGATCTCGTTAAGAAATACCGCAAAAATCATGGGGAACCATGAGAATAAAAGGCTCAATCCGCTGATGGCGAAGGTGTTTCGAAGCACCTGCAAAATCTGCTTAATCTTAACAGGGTTCTCAACCATTGATTTAAACCATTTAAGACCTACAAACTTGTCAGGTGTAAGAGCCTGCGGGGGCTTGTAGTCAAAGAATGCGTATACCCAGCCGTAAAGAGGATAATACGCGAAGATAAGTACTATTATCACAAACGGCAGAATGTAAAGGAATTCTTTAAAAGAACGCCACTTCTTTTTGTTTTTCGTCATAACCATAACCTCGCTAAATTTGTAAATCGTTTTATTAAATCGATTTACTAAAATATATAATTTTTTTACCAAAACGTCAATAATTTTTTAGGCACATTTTATATTTTGGTGACTTATACCCAATTTTGATTGTGCAGTTTTGTTAAATGTTTAGTTGTATGCATACAAGCGCTACAAATTTGTGGGGCAAGGCAAAAGAAAAACCCCGGCTGAATGAGCCGGGGCATTGGATGATTATATGAATAATTCAATTAAAAATACCACTACGCAACAGATAATAGATACGGGTAACAGCCCCAGTCCAAAGAAAGCTGCCAGAATACCGAGTACCAGTGCCGCAAGACCCGCTATGGGGCTTTGGGTGGCCTCCATGATGGCCGGAAAGGTCATTACGGCCAGTGTTACGTACGGAACGTAATACAGGAAGCTTCTGACGAAACGGTTCTTAATGGGCTTTCTGATAAGCGTAATGGGCAGTACTCTTATACCGTTGGTGACAAGAATCATGATGAGAATATAGATTAATACTCTTAAGGTATCACTCATTGACGTCACCTCCATCCTCGGGTAAATCAGGCACGGGCTTAAGTATCGCCGCTACTGCCGCTATTACGATGGTAAGGATGATGGTACGGGTGCCTGCGCTGATAGTCTTCACAACAGGAAGAATGCTAAATAAATAGCTCAGCGCAAAGCTGGCCGCCACTGCTATGGCCACTGCTTTGTCCTTCTTGGAAGGCGGTACGATAATGGCTAAGAACATTCCGTAAAGTGCCACACTTAAAGCGGATACTGCACGCACGGGAAGGGTTCCTCCCGCAACGATGCCAAGAGCGGTTCCGAGAGCCCACATGGGACCCGCTATGGCTGTGGCTCCGAATGTGTAGGCCGGTTTCAAATATCCGGGCCAGGCTATGGATATACCGAAGATTTCATCGGTACAACAGGCGCCTACCAGTATTCTTTTGACTATACCTGTAGCGGAGCTGAATTTCTGGCTCAATGCACAGTTCATAAGAAGATATCTAGCATTGGCTATAACAGTGATGATAACCAGTTCCCAGTATGAGGCGTGGGTGGCTATGGATGTGTAGCCCGCATACTCTCCCGCCGAGGCTCTTACAAAGAGACTTGAAAAGAAACCTATAATGGGCGTAAGGCCGCCTTTTTTGGCAATTATTCCAAGTGAAAAGGATACGGCAAAATAACCTAGGCCTATGGGAAAGCCGTCCCGCATTCCTTTTAAAAATGCACTTTTTTCTTTCATGTCACCAATCTCTGTACTTAAAAGAGGCGGTTATTGCTAACCGCCTCCCGTATTTTAGAAAGTATATCTTATAAACCTGCCTGAGCTGCAACTTCTGCTGCGAAGTCGTCAACCTTCTTCTCCATACCTTCACCAACTTCGAAACGAACGAACTTGGTAACGGTGATGTTGGCATCAACGGTCTTAAGGTAAGCGCCAACGGACTGCTTGCCGTCTTCAGCCTTAACGTAAACCTGATCGAGAAGGCAGATTTCCTTTAAGTGCTTGGAGATACGTCCTTCAACGAGGCCTGCGAAAATCTTATCGCCGGAGATGTTAGCCTTGTCAGCAAGTGCAAGTTCTGCAAGCTGAGCCTTGGCTGCATCGGATAAGAAGTTGGGAAGATAGTTCATGTTGGTCTTCTTCTCTTCGTAGATAGCCTTGTCTGCATCGCTCCATACACCGTTAAGTGCCTTTTCGATGAGCTTGTTAAGAATAGGCTTGGGAAGTGAGAAAGGATCGTTAAGTGCGCTCTCAAGAGTGATATCCTTCTCTTTTGCAAGTGCATCAGCAGAAATGTCGTTTCTGGAGATGTATGTAGGGTTCATAGCTGCAACCTGCATTGCAACGTTGGTAAGGGCTTCCTTGACAGCGTCGCCGGTAGCACCGTCAGCTGCTACAAGAACACCGATCTTACCGCCACCGTGTACGTAAGATACAACAGTGTCGCCTTCAACCTTGGCAAATCTTCTGATGGAAAGTTTCTCACCGATTGTAGCGGTCTTCTCAACCAAAACTTCCTTAACAGTCTTGGAAGGATCCTCAATCCACTTTTCATCCATCATAGCTTCAACATCAGCTGCGGAAGAAGCAAGAGCCTGTTTTGCAACTGCTTCAACGTAGGTCTGGAAAGTTTCATTTTTAGCAACGAAGTCTGTTTCGGAGTTAACTTCTACTACAACAGCCTTGCCGCCTTCGATAGCGGTACGGGTAATACCTTCTGCAGCGATACGGCTTGCTTTCTTCTCAGCCTTGGCTGCGCCGCTCTTTCTAAGTACATCAACTGCGGCTTCCATGTCGCCGTTAGTTTCGTTAAGTGCCTTCTTACAATCCATCATGCCGGCACCGGTCATTTCACGTAATTCTTTTACCATGCTTGCGGTAATGTCTGCCATGATTATATTCTCCTTATGATATTATTCAAATTGTGAAAATTAAGCTTCTTCTGCTACTTCTTCGATGTCGGTAGCTTCTACTTCAGCGTCTGCGTTAGCGTCTTCTGCTGTAGCGGTTTCACCCTGGTTGGCTTCGATAACTGCGTCAGCCATCTTGGAAACGATAAGCTTTACGGCTCTGATGGCATCATCATTACCGGGAATAATATAGTCAAGTTCTTCAGGATCGCAGTTGGTGTCACCGATACCGAGTAAGGTGATTCCGAGTGCGTGAGCTTCCTGAACACAGATGTGCTCTTTCTTGGGATCTACAACAAAGATAGCGTCGGGAATTCTCTTCATGTCCTTGATACCGCCAAGGTTCTTCTCAAGCTTTTCCCATTCCTTCTTGATGTTGATAACTTCTTTCTTGGGTAATACGTCGAAAGTGCCGTCCTGAGACATGGTCTCGATAGCTTTAAGACGTGCAATACGGGACTGAATGGTCTTGAAGTTGGTAAGCATACCGCCAAGCCATCTCTCGTTAACGTAGTACATACCGCAACGCTCAGCTTCAGTCTTAACTGCGTCCTGAGCCTGCTTCTTGGTACCAACGAAAAGTATGGTACCGCCCTGAGCTACGATATCGGAAATTGCATTGTAAGCTTCGTCAACCTTACCTACAGACTTCTGAAGGTCGATGATGTGGATACCGTTTCTCTCGGTAAAGATGTATGGAGCCATCTTAGGGTTCCATCTACGGGTCTGGTGTCCGAAATGAACACCTGCTTCAAGTAACTGTTTCATTGAAATAACGCTCATTTTAAAATCCTCCGTTTTAGTTAATCATCCGTGTGGTTCCGCTTTCCGTCAACTTCCGCGTTAAAGAAGCACCGACGGGGAGTTATGCGCAAAATTGCACACAAAACACACGTGCCTTTTAGTCACAGCGTACCGATTGTATCATAAGATTTCGCCCTTGGCAAGTACTTTTAGAAAACACCTGCGCGGCAAAGAATATCGAATGCAAAATGAAGAACCGCAATCACAAAAGCAAGTACCGCAAACACCACTGCCGAGTTAATCTTTCCGTCGGCAGCGGAATTGGATTTTTCCACAGTCTCCTTAATCTTTGCGGCTTCGTCCACCACTACTGCCTGAACGTTTCTGTATACGCGTACGTTCTCGCTGTGGATGGTTTCTTTGGTGTCTTTGGACTGCTCTTCAATAAGAGTCTTCACCGAATCGGGAATAGTCTTAAGCCCTTCCACCTCGGATCTGATGCCCTCCAGGGTTTCAAGATTCTTGGAAAGTTCTGTCTTAATGTCCGCCATGTTGTCCTTCACCTCTTCTTTTTGCACGGGAATATCAAAAGAACGGGGCTCGTATGCCCTGCCGTTTTCGTATGCCTGTCTTGAAGAATGACTGCGGCGCTGTCCCGATAATCTTCTTAAGTCAGATAAAAAACTCATAAACTTCTGTCCTCCTGCACCTGCCTGCAAATCGGCACGAATCTAACTATCACAATACCATCAAAGCCTTGATTTAACAAGAGAAAACTGCATTTACAGTCTTCTTTCGTCCCTGCATGTAAGATAAATAATCTGGTAGTCCTCTCCCGCTTCTTTTAAAAGTCTTTCCGCTCCCTTAATCTTCCTGTCGTCGAGGTTCACAAAGGGGTCGTCCATAATAAGGGTGGGCTTTTCGCCGGTATACATGGCATCGGCCATGGCAAGACGCATGCAGAAGCCCAAAAGGTCTCTGTAACCGGCACTCAAAGTGTCACTTGAACGCTGGCGTCCCTTTTCAAGAACGGTTATGCGGGTGTTGGCATCTATTCTGTATGCATCGGCGGGTTCGCCGGTAAGTACCGAGTAGTATTTGGTAAAACCTTTCATGAGTGGCTCCATGTAGCGGGCCGTAAGACTTTCTTTGGCTTCCGCAAGGATTTCGCCGGTCTTTTCGAGCAAAGAAAGCTTCTTCTTTTTGTATTCGATACTCTCCTCAAGCTCCGCCAGTTTCTCGGATTCTTCAAGATTGTTCTCGTAGGATTCGCGGTAGCCGTCAAGGTTGGCGGCGTCGATGCGAAGGGCTTCCTTGAGTTCGTCCAGGCGGGCGGTAAGCTCTTCTTCTTTGGCATGGAGCATATCGGGAGTCTCGAAAGTCTCGGGAAGAGGTGTGCTAAGCTCCTCGGGATTGTGAGTCTTCTTAAACTCCTCGAGGCGGGCGACGGCGTCTGCAGCCAGTTCGCGAAGGGATTCGCATTCGGTCTGAGTGTCGAGAACGTTCTCAACGGTTTCAAAAACGTCCGGTCCCGGGGCGATTCCGAAAGACTCAAGGGTATACCTTATCTCATCGGAAATGCTCCTGCATTTAGTCTCCGCTTCCCTGTGGCTTACGCTTTTTGCGTGAAGTGATTCGAAATGTGTGGCCTTGCCTTTAAGCTCCGTAAGGGCGGCAATGTAGCCCTGCTCGTCCGTAAATACGGAGAACTTCGAGAGATAATCCTTAATGCTCTTTGAAATCTCTGCGCAGAGGGCCAAAGAATCCGTTGCCGCGGCCGCTCTTTCTTTGTCGGAGAGAGCATTGTATTCGTAGGAATCCATCAAAAGACCCTGAAGCACCTTGGGCACCGAAGCCTCGTCGTAGGCTATGCCGCAATCATACAGAAGATTCTCGGTGGACTCTTCTATGTCGGCTATTTCGTCGTTGTATCGTGAAATGTCCTCCCGAAGCTCGCCTATTGCCGCCGCAAGAACACGCTTGTCCTGCTTTAAGCCTGCGCCCTTAACTGCCTTTAATATCAAAAGAACAAGGCCGGCAGCCGCAAGTGCATAGGACAGGAAAGGCACATTAACGGGATTGTCAAAGTCCGGAATAAAGTCAAGGGCGATAAGCACCGCTCCCGCTATTAAAAAGATGAGACCCACAACCGTAAGCACGGGACTGCCTTTTTTCTCATCATATATATATTCTTTGTCGGATAAGTCCTTCTCGAGAAGTCTTATTTCCCCCTTCATGCGGGCTCTTTCGTTCCAGCGGGAAAGAGTTTCATCTGTTCTGTCTTTTAAGTCCTTGGGGTCTTTGTAGACAGTCTTGAAACGGTTGAGCCTGTCGGCTTCCGCCTCGCTTAAAGAATTTCTGGCAGTCTCGGCACGAAGTCCGGCCAGTTTCTCCGCATCTTCCGTTGCGGCTTTAAGGTCCTGCTCGCCGGGAATGCCGTCCTTGAAGGTATAAAGAAGGTTATTGTACAAAGCCTCTTCGCTTTCGTTAAAAGCGGTACTCTCGTAAACGGCTTTGGCCTGTTTGAGGGCTGAGGATAAATTTTCAAGAGCCTTGGCTTCTTCTTTGGACGGAACCTTGTCGGGGAAGAGAGCCGTTCTTTCGCGAAGCTGGCTTTCCTTGAGACTGACTTCTTCTGTAAGGGCGTCGTAGGCTTTCTTGTCATGAGCAAGACGCTCGAGGCGCATTGCCTCTTTTTTGCGCTCCATGATACCCGAGAGTTCTGCCTTAACGGAATCGGCCTCAGCCTTAACCGACTTGATACGGGACTCAAGACTTGCAATGGTGTCCTGTAAGCCTATTCCCGCACGAAGCTCTGCCTTGATGGCGGAGGCTCTGGTCTTGTCTTTGTATATCTCGCCTGTCTTACGGGTGGCGGACATGGCATTGAGGGTATCCTTGATGACTCCTTCCGCTACCGCATAGCGGTTTAAATCCATTCCGTCGGAAATGTTGCCGAGGCGGGCGTTTACGTCATCCGTAGCCTTGGAGGACGAAGCATCGCTCTGGCTTATGAATACGGTGTTCATGAAGGACTCACTGTTGATATGAAAGAGTTCCTCGCCGATTTTGTCGGAATAATCCGCGGAGGGCAGATTGGTGGAATTGTCCCTTAATTCAAAAGAATCCTCAGCGGCCTTTGAGCCAAAGAATCTTGAAAGGTAATAAGTCTTACCGTGGGTTTCAAAGACCATGCTGCCGCCGAAGGCTCCTCCCTGCCAGGGGGCGAAGCGCTTTCTTTCGCAGGAAATGTCGTCACGCTTGTTGTCGCCCTCCAGTCCGTAGAAAAGAGCGCGTATGAAGGTAGCAAGGGTGCTCTTGCCCCAGCCGTTGTCTTCTTTGATAATGTTGGTGCCTTCTTTGAAATCTATGTTAATGTCGGAAAGCTTACCGAAATTTTCCACATGGACGGACAATATTCTCATAATACTATGCTGCCTCCCATCAGGGCCTCAAGTCCCATGCGGACTATCTCGCCTTTTTCTTCTTCCGAAATGTCTTCTTTGGCTAAAACCATTCTTACAAACTCGCCTTTTAACGAAGTGTCGTACATATAGGCCGCAGGGTCCACTTTAATGGCGGTTTTGTCGTAGACTTTTATAAAGTAGTAATCGTCTTCGAGAGACTTTCTGATGAACTCGGGGTCCTTCTCGCATTCCGGGTCCACGTCACCCGTAAGAACCACCTTCACAAGGTCAATGTCCTCTGCGCCGGACTCAGCCAGAGCTCTTTTTGTCGACTCCAGCATGGCCGGCGAATCCTTAAGCCCCGTAACATCTGCAGCCACTTCATAGATATGTCTGTATGCAAAAGAAACAAACCTGTCCGCCACTTCTCCCGTCTCTTCATTGACATCAAGAAGCACGAAGCCGTGATCACCTGTCTCGTCGAAACCGCGCCCCTCAAGGCAGCCGGGATAACAGTACTTGCAGTAAGCGTCCAGAGGCTCGGACTTGTACTCGTGCACATGACCGAGGGCAAGGTAATTGATGCCCTTGTTTCTGAAGAGCTTAAGGTCAATTATCTCAGCCTTGTCTTTGGATACGGCTTCCGCCTGCTGACCGTGAAGCATGACAATGTTAATCTTCTGCGGGTCGGGAGAAAAGCCTGCCTGAACAGCCTTGCTGTTATCCCCGTCAAGTTCAACGCCATATATCACAATATTGCCGGTCTCGCCTGTTTCGTATGAAATCCAGCGGTCGGTAAACAATTTAAGATTATCGGGAATATCTTCAAAAGAACCTACAAAGGCATCGGAATCGTGATTGCCTTTAAGTAAATAGAAATCAATGCCCGGATGCTTCACAATCGCATCCTTGACAGAATTCATGGAAAGTGCGGAAATGCGTGCGGTATCGAATAAATCACCGCAAATTAAAACTGCCGTGACACCATTCATGTCTGCGTAATCCACCATCCTTAAGAAGGTGCTCAACAACTCGCGCTTGCGTTCTTTGGCCTTTTCGGGCGTAAGATTGGCACTGAGTTTGGAGTCAAGGTGGATGTCGGCGCAGTGAATGATTTTCATGGCAGTTAAAGGTCTCTCCTATATTTTAATCTTGGTCCATTTACCCTGCTTAAACCTTATGGAGCCAAAGAAGAACCTTGATACCTGGTCTGCAAGAATACCCATCCAGACACCGTTGATACCAAAGCCCAGCATATAACCGCAAAGGTAGGAAAAAGCAGTTCTGATAACAGTAACGCTTATGATGGAAGCCATGGCCGTATAGCCCGTGTCTCCCGCTCCCCTCAAGCATCCCATGTAAATAACCTGGGAAACCTGGAATATTACTACCAGAATGATAATTCGGGTAATGCCCACTCCTATTTTAACAATTTCTTTCTCGGAAAAGAAGGCGGACATAAGAATTTTTCCTCCGAAAAAGTAGAAAAATGCAAGACACACGGAAATACACAAGCCAAGCATTCGACATGTACGTCCGTATTCTTTGGCCAGGTCCTCTCTCGCCTGGCCGAGGCTTCGTCCGATAAGTGCCACCGCCGTAGCCTGAAGTCCGTCTCCGAAGGAGAAAGAAAGACTCATGATATTCATGCCCACCTGATGAGCCGCCATCTGCGCCGTGCCCATTTTGGCCGCCATAATGGAGGTTGCCATGAAGCCGATACGCATAAGCATCTGTTCAAAGAAAACGGAATAGCCCACCTTAACCAGCGACTGAAAAGCCGATATGGCAGGTACAATCCTGTTCTTCAAAATATAAGGGATGCTAACAAAACAATCCTTCTCAAACAATGACAACACGCTCATTATGCTCGCTACAACCGTACCGAGAACCGTTGCGATTGCCGCACCCTTGATACCCAGAGCCGGAAAACCGAAATTGCCTCCGATAAGCAGGTAGTTAAATACAATATTTACAAGGTTGGATGTTACATTGGTGCGCATGGTAATCTTGGTATTGCCCGCGCCCCTCTGAGCCGCATTGATACCCATCTGGATACAGTTAAAAATCATGCCGCCCATGATGATGTTAAAGTATGTTACCGCCGCATCATGTGTATCCGCATTGGAACCGCAGAATCTGAGTATTCCGCCGGAAAACGTAACAAGAAGCGTGCTGATGACTGCTGCCGCCATGACAATAAATAAAAGAGCCGATACCAATATTCTGTTGGCATCTTCTTTTCTGTCCTCGCCCCTTCTTCTGGCCACCAGCGCCGAAATAGATACATTAAGTGCAAAAAACAGCGACAGTCCCATGAACTTGGGCTGGGTGGTAAGTCCCACCGCCGCCACCGCATTACTGCCGAGACCGCTCACCATATATGAATCCACAAGACCCACAAAAGCAGTAAAAAAAGACTCCACCACTGCGGGCCAAGCCATTCCTATTGTCTCTGATATTATTTTTCCGTCAAACTTCTTCATTTTGTCTTCCTTCTCGAAATTATTATATCAGAAGTCTTATAAAATGATGTGGCAATATTGCTTGATTTTGTCGAAATATCTCTTTTTGTTTTTTCCGGGGTGGGTTTTGTATCAATATGAATTT